>CAZLGC010000017.1:876-19055 GCA_964559275.1 uncultured Candidatus Saccharibacteria bacterium | reverse complement strand
GCCTCCAACCGAAGGTTGGAGGCGAAGGCGTGGTGGCTGTAGCTCAGCTGGTTAGAGCGGCGGATTGTGGTTCCGCAGGTCGTGGGTTCAAATCCCATCAGCCACCCCAAAAAAAAGACCCGCCATACAGCGGGCTTTTTTGTTTGAAATCGACCGGTTAATTAACCAAGACGTACATTACAACTTCTTCATCTTCTATCGGTCCATCCTCAACCACCTCACCTGAGCCGTCATCCCCCTCTGTATTTGTAACCTCTCCATTTTCCTTAGGGGTATCAACGGGTGTTCCACCTTCGTCATCTACATCCTCGTCTGCCGGTGTATCAACCACGCCCTTAACCTGACCACTACCTGCGTCTGTGTAGGCAATATGTGATTTGTCCATATTATCAACAGCAATAGTGCATACCGAAGCCGGTCCAACATCCTCAAACGTCCAACTGCCACCAGACATAGTGGCCAAGAGCAAGCCTTCTCCCGGTTGGGCGAAGACAATGTAAGGCATACTATCAATCATCGAGAATCCCATTTGCGACCCCTCGGATATCGAGACCTCTTTTTCTTTGACCACATCTAAATCCCAGTCAGTACCGTTCCAGGAAGCATACTTCACGGAATTCGTGGTCTCACGTGTCGGCGCATTCCGGTAAGCGATATGGGGATTGTCATTATCATCTAACTGGATAAAGGGATCATACCTGACAACAGTTGCCTCATCAACAATTTCTTCTTCCCAGTCACTACCTGTCATCTTGACATATTTCAAATGCGGTTGGGCTGATTCTGAAATCGCTGCAATATGAGGGTTTCCACTGGAATCAAGGGCCAAGTTGACAAACTGACCATCAATTCCTGGCGATTCGATGTCCCAGTCAGATCCATTCCAAGAAGCATACTTGAATTCACCTGCTAATGATATTGAGTAGGCAATGTGAGGATTACCGTCCGCGTCTATTTCAATTGAAGTCGCTTCAATTCTGTCTCCGACCGGAGGTGTGTCAACCGTTTCTGTTTGCCAATCGCCATTTTCTTTTTTAGCATACTTAACGCTGCCATTAGTTATGTCGCGATAGCTGATATGGGGATTGCCATTTTTATCGAGAGCGATGTCATGACCGTCACCGACATTACCCTCTTGATCAACAGTTTCTGTCATCCAATCTCCGGAGGTTTTGGTCGAGTACAGCAGGTCTTCGTTCGTGGTCTCATAGGAAATAAGGTGAGGATTACCCTGCTTATCCACAGTAATTACCGGAACAGCTGAATAGATATCCGGGGAAACTCGCTCCGGACCGGTGATACCGGATTCAGTTTGTGAAGAAGTCTCCGAATCTTTTTTCCCATTATCCTCCTGGCAGGCAGTCAAGACAAGACCGACCGCTGCCACCAATACCATAGTGAAAACTAGTTTTATTAGTCTTGATTTTCGCATTTTTCTTTCTTTAATTATCTTTACTGCTATTATAACATTCTCGAAAAAAGCAGGAAAGATTGATCAATATAGACTCGGTTTATTTCTTTCACTATTCTGCTCGAACAAAATTCCACTTATATTAGTCAAAGATTTTTTGTTACCTAATTTATTATCCTCTAGGAGGGTAGGGATCTTTTCCGGTATAGGTGTTCCTCTCTCTTATTTTTCCTTCGTGATCATGTATCAGCAACTCGCATTTCCATTTCTTTGCCAACTGCGTCGCTTTCTTTATTGCCGTTGACTGCTTAGTGTGCCTTGAATAAGCACGAGAAGAACCCGTTGATTTAATTTCCCAAGTAGGAACTACGTGAACGTTTTTTTTCATATAACTAGGTTAAGTACATTTGTTTAATAATAACATCTCCTTATTAATTTCCAAAATTATAACCAGAGGACTCGGTATTTAATAACCTAGTTCTAATATCCTCCACGAAGCCACCCCATTCAAAAAATCGCCTTAGAGCGATTTTTTTGTCTTCGAATTTTCTAATTTGCCACCTTCACCTTAACCTTCTGCATCCCAAACTGATAAACTTCTGCCTCACTTCCTAGAAGAAAATCTATATATCCGCTCTGCCCCATTCTGTCTGCTACCCGCCACCTCTTGCCATTTATCAACAAGATAGTGTTCAGCGGAAAATCGTTGCAGGCGACAATCCGCTCGCCACTTTCTATAAGCTCCATCAGATTTTCACCGGTAGAAGTTGTCGCTGTTTCTGACGCCGGATAATAAGCAGTGGCATAGAAGTAGCCGTTTTCCAGCTTCTTAGCTGAGGAAGAATCGGACTTTCTTTCTTTTTCTTTGGCCGCTCGCGCCAAAGCCTGCTGGCGCTCTCTCTCCGCGGCTTCTTGGGCAAGCCTCTCTGCTTCGAGTCGCTTGGCCTCAGCCAGGCGCGCTTCTTCGGCGAGTCTCTCTTCTTCTGCTATCTTCTCTGCTTCCGCCAGCCTGGCTTCCTCTGCCAATCTGGCTTGCTCCTCAATTTTATCTCTCACTCCCTTGGTCCACTGCGCCAATTTCTCACAGCTGGCGTGGCGAATGCTGCGTTGATAGTCGTGAGCTGCGTCCGGATCTGCTTCGGTTCCGTCAGCCACCAGGGCTGTATCCGCCTGGGTCACCACATCATCTTCGGTTTCAGGCTGAATCGCACCCGCAAAAGAAAAAACACCCCAGGCACTAAACCCGATAAGCAAAATTAGTGCTATCCAGAGTATTTTATTGTAATGTCTATCCTGGTTTCGAATAGAAAAGGCCTTTTATAAGCTGTTTTACAATCCTTGCAGATTCAATACACATTGTAGCAGATTTCCGAAACTTAAAAAAGCTGGTTCACTATTTCATGATATATTGTATAATAATATTACTTGTTAAAAATCGATTATAAATGAGTTGCCGAAAGCCTATAGCTTAAGCAACCAAACAAAAAGACATGAACAACTACACGAAAGCGGTGTTAGTGGCTAGCCTCTGCGCTGCTTTTGCTGTCGGTGGAGCCGCCTTAATGTCGCCAACCCAAGCGGCCAGCGATTTAGCAGACGCCGCTTCCCTGACCTCGGACAATAATTTTACCGGCACGGTAAATCAATTTCCCAGCGTCAAAATCGGTAAGCAGGGTGTCGGCGGTGTCACTTTCTTCAACGGCACAATTATCAACGTTACCACCGATGAAGACGGCAACGAAAACCCGGTAACTTTCGGGGATGACGTCAGGATTGATGGCTCTGTTTGGCGCGGTGCAGATTCCGGACCCGATGACTCTCAGGCCTTCACGATTGATGACAATGCCGAAATCACCGGCGATCTGACCCTGGGCGGCGAGCTGGATGTAACCAGCGAGATAACTATGGAAACAGATCAGTACCTGCAATTGGGAACTAGAAGCAGTGCTCCGCCTGCCAGTGACTGTAACGAAGATTCCGAAATCGGACGAGCGATATTGGATACATCTCCGGCTGGCAGCAATATTACTTTGTGGGGATGCAAAGGCAGCGATGGTTGGACATCAGTGACATTCTAGCTTTCTTTCTCGTACTTAGGAAAGGCTTGGTTCTAAACCAAGCCTTTCTTTTACTGCTGAATAAACCTTTGCTAAAATAAATTTTTTAGTCTCAGTAAAAAATGCTAAAATATAACACATGAAAACCCGCATCAACTCCGCCGAATACGATCAGGCCTATCAATATCTCGTCAATCACTCCAAGATTGACATCAGTTTTATCGTGCTGACTGCTGTCTCGACCGTGTTATGCTGGCTGGGATTTGCCATGGACAGCGAAGCTGTCATCATCGGCGCCATGGTGGTCGCCCCTCTGCTCTACCCCGTTGTCGCTCTCTCTGCCGCAGTGCTGCAAAAGGAAAGCAACATCTTCGGCCGCCGCATCCTGGTTCTTATCATCGGCTTCCTACTTGTCCTCGGTCTGTCATCGCTGCTGGGTGTCATCCACCCCATTGACCTAACTACCGCTGACGTGGCGGTTCGCATGGTCACCAGCCCGGTTATCTACTTCCTGGCAGCTTTCTTTGCCGGGATTGCCGGGACTTTCTGTCTTTTCTGGCCCAAAGTGATGCAAGGATTAATTGGCGTAGCTATTGCCGTAACTTTGCTGCCGCCGCTATGCCTCTTGGGAATAACCTTCTCCGCCACCGGTGGTCTGGAGGGACAGGCTTTTCTCATCGTGGCGCTTAATATTCTCGGGATCATCATAGGATCATTTACTACTTTGATTGTTCTGAAGATGACGCGGCGAAAGAAATCAGAAAACAAAAACAGCACTAACTAAATCAAAAAATCTCCACGATGGAGATTTTTTTGATTTGGAAACTATTTTTTGGATGCCAGCGCCATCCGCAAAAAGTTCTCCAACACCTTCTTCCCATGATTGTATGAGACGTCAATTTCCGGATGAAACTGGAGACCGTAGATGAAGCGCTTGGTGCTTTTTTGGACCTGGAGGTAAGTTGACGAGGCCAGCTGCTCGAACTCTTCCGCCGGCTCAGCCACTGCCCAGCTGTGCACCTCGGGAGCAGTGAAATTGTCCCGCATGCCTTTGAAGATCGGGTCCTTCTTGTTTATTTTAACGCGGGTCAGTTTCTTTTCGGAAGTCATCGCCGAATCATCGAACCAACCCATGCTGCGGGCGCGGGTGTAGCCGTACGCCATCGCCAAAAATTGGTGGCCGGCACAGATTCCTAGCATGGGCAGAGAAGTTTTGCGGATGATTTCGAACTCGCCGTTATATTCAAACATCGGCACATTAGGATAATCGGCGTTGTTGCCACTCAGGATTATGGCTGCCGGCCGGTGTTCCAGGTGTTCCAGCATTTTCATTGACGCTTCGTAGCACGGGACTGTCACCGTCTTCAATTTGAACGGCAGGTTTTCTACATACTTAGCCAGATCGGTAAATGTGAATCCATTATGTTCATTGCCGATAATCAGTACGTAATCCTGGCTGGGAACTTTGGGAACGGGCGCCCCCCCTGGTGAATACAATATCATCTCGTTAATCTGGGCGGCGTAGCCAATGAAACTAGTGATCAGCAGGCGGAAATAGCGGGCTTTGACCGGCTTGAAATTAAGAATGTTGCGATAGCTACGGTTGTTTTTTGTCTCCGTGCCGGCAACTACCTGCCACTTCTTACCGTCCGCGCTGTGCTGCAGTCGAAAATCCTTCAGCCAACCGGTGGGGTCGTTGAAATTGGAAAGAATCCAGGCGCGCGCAATCTCCGTCGGTTCACCGAAATCGAATTCGACCCACTGCTCTTTGTCGCCCGGTGGCGGACTTTGCCAGAAAGTAAGCAGGCCGGGATCGTCCCAGTCAGTTATATTTTTGGCGTTATAGCCGTTGGAGACAGTGATTTTTTTCACCTTGGCCCGAACCATATTCATGAAAGTTGCGTCTGATTTGGTGTCGACATAGAAACGAGAGATTACCCAATCACTCTTGCCTCTGTCTGTCACCGTACGCGCTCGCCAGTAGTACAACTGTTTGTCTTTCAGTGACTCCTCTTTGGATATCTTCTGCTCCGTGATATAGGGCCCTTTTTCTTTGACATTTTTGTAAACCAGCTTGTCAGCGGATGCAAAATTTTTGCTTTTGTCTACCTGAATTTCATAGGTGCGGTTCTTGGGTCCGCCGTCAGCATTGAAAAAAGACAATAACGGATTGAGTCTGGTTACGACGACATCCCAACTGGGATTATTTCTCAAGCTGGGAGCCGGCATTTTTCCCTTGGACATATAGTGTTTGTTTTATTTATGGGATAAGCCCGAACTGCCATTATTTTAGCATATCTGGACATCCATTTCTAAAAAAATTATAACCTGATATAATATAGGCAAGATTTAAAGAGAAACAAAAACAGAAAAACTCTTTGCATTTTTAATTCTAATTTATGGAAAACGAACCGGCTAAGAAAAAAACAAATCCGTTAACTAATCCGAAGAACGCCAAGATCCTCGGCGTCTTTGCCCTGGCTATGATCAATGTTTCCTTGATCTGCAGTCTGCGCGGTCTGCCGACAATGGCGGAGTATGGAATGCAAATCGTATTCTTCCTGGCCATAACCGTGATCGTGTTTTTACTGCCGGTTTCTTTCGTCTCGGCAGAACTAGCTGCCGCCTGGCCCAAGAAAGGTGGTATCTATTCCTGGGTCAAGGAAGCCTTTGGTGAAAAATGGGGTTTCATTGCCCAGATTCTACAGTGGGTGCAAAACCTGGTTTTCTATCCGACCGCCTTAGCCGCCACCGCCGCTGTGATTGCCTATCTTTTCAACCCCGCGTTGGCTAATAACGCGCTTTATAATCTGGTGGTGATCATCGTTATCTACTGGGCGGCGATTTTCGCGAACTTTCGGGGCATGAAAACCTCCAGCCGGATCGCAACCGTCGGTACAATCCTGGGTATTATCATACCGGGAGTAATTCTAATCGTTTTAGGTTTGGTTTGGGTCTTTAGCGGGCAAGAGTTGGCTATCCCGCTGACTCTAGGAAGCCTGGTTCCGGATCTGGGCAACGTTAACAATATCATCTTCCTTTCCGGCTTATTCCTCTTTTTTGCCGGCATGGAAGTTTCCGGCGTCCATGCTATGGAAGTCAAAAACCCGCAGAAAGACTATCCCAAGGCAATTTTCACCTCCGCCATTATCGTCACAATAATCTTCCTGCTCGGGGCACTGTCAATCGCTTTCATCATCCCCGCCTCGCAAATAAGCCTGACGGCCGGCATCATGCAGACTTTCCAAACCGTGCTGTCCAAGTTTAATATGCTCTGGTTCCTCCCGATCATTGTTCTGTTGGCAGCCCCCGGTATGATTGTGCAGGTAAGTTCCTGGATTGCCGGACCTAGTCGCGGTTTGCTTGTCACTGCCAAGAATGGAGATCTGCCGCCTTTTCTCCAGAAACTCAACAAGAACAACATGCCTGTTAACATTATGTTTGTGCAGGGCGTTTTGGTAACGGTAATCGCTCTAGTTTTCTTGTTGATGCCATCAGTCAGCAGTTCTTTCTGGGTGCTGACAGCGCTGGCCGCATTGCTATACCTAGCTGTCTATATAATCATGTTTGCCGCGGCTATTAAGCTGCGCCGAACCCGACCGGATGTGCCAAGACCGTACAAGGTACCGGGAGGCAAGCACGGCATGTGGATCTGGGGCGGAATCGGTATCGCTGCCTGCGTCTTCGCAATGTTCTTCGGCCTGTTTCCTCCGCAGGGACTGGGATCCGGCAGTTTCATTGGTTATATCTTGTTCCTGATTATTGGTTTTGCTGTCATGTTCTCTATCCCTCTGGTTATCTGGCATTTCCGCAAGCCCTCTTGGAAGCCACAACAGAAATATGAAGAATCGGCTGAACATCCACATGAACTATCCTAGTTAAACAAAACCGCCCCGTACGGGGGCGGTTTTTTGATTAGGCCGAATGTAGTATACTTAACCCATGACCTTCTTTGCTCTGGCGTTGACCGCGATCGGCGTTGCCGCCGTGGAAGCGCTTGATCCCATAACATTTGTAGTCCTTTTCAAAATCCTGGCTACCAAAAAGCCCTTGGAGAGCTTTACGTATTTCATCATTCCCTACTCGGGAATGATGTTTTTGCTAGGTGTGATAATTCTACTCTTCAACCACAGCCTGGAACCTTACCTGAACCAACCTGCTTCGGAAACCAGCCAGTGGATCTGGTTTGCAATTGGTATCCTGATAGCATCTTACGGTTTGTACCAATATTTCCGGCCCCGGAAACGAAGCCGGGAGAAAGCAATGAAACTGGAGCTGGGCGGCCCCAAGAGTTTCATCGCCGGCGTCATACTTTTTTTCGTCAATCTACCGCTTTCGGTCGCTTACATTGCCCTGATTCTGCTCGTAATCAAATCCGGCACACCATTTGGCCAGGGAATTGTAATAATGGTTATATTCACAGTCATTTTCACAATTCCGTACGTAGTAACCGCTTTGATTTACAAAAAATATGAAGACAAAATTCGCCGCTTTCTGGACAAAGTGTTTAAGTTCGTCGGTAGTCGGTACGTTTTTGGAACCATTTTACTCGCAATTGGTTTATATTTAATCTTAGGATAAAAAATATGAAAAACAAACTGACAAAAGTTTTATTAACAATCTGTCTAGCAATCGGATTATCGGCAGTTGCCACTGCGGCTCAGGCCGCCGACAGCTGGCCCGGTGATAGCGGCTCTGTTATCGCCGACGGCGGCAGTCTTGGTGCCGGTTATGAACCCAGTGGCATCGTTTACCACAGCGAACGCAATCAGTTAGTTATAGTCGGTGATGACGGCGATGTTACCACGATGAACACCGATGGATCTAACATAGATACTGACAGCCCTGGCGGCGACCTGGAGGGAGTGGCCATAGCTGATGCCACATCAAACTTTGTCTATGTAGGGGTTGAAAACCCTGATACGATCAAGCAGTTTGATCTCAGTACTGGCAATTATACCGGCAAACAATGGACGCTGACCGCCTGGATGGCCTCTACCGACCCCAACCGAGGACTGGAGGCACTAACCTTTGTTCCCAACGGATTTCACCCTTACGCCAACAGCAGCTCCGGTGGTCTTTTTTACGCCGGTCTCCAGGAAAACGGCAAAATTTATGTATTCAACGTGAATACCGGCACCAGTGAATCTGTTTCCCATGTAGATACCATCACGCCCAATCCCGGCACGACCGACATTTCCGGATTGGATTTCAACAGTGAAACCGAATTAGTCTATGCCATTTTTGACGGCGCCAACGAATTGCTGGAGATGCAGACTAACAAAACAGTTGTCAATACCTACGATCTGCCTGGCAACGCCCAGGAAGGAATCAGCGTCAAAACGAACTGCCCCAGCACTTCCGCCCGGGTGTATATTGCCGAGGATGACCCGCCTAAGGTTAAGTCTTTCGGCTCTTTCCCAATCGTGTGCCAGGATGACGATGGTGGTGATAACAGTGATAACGGAGATAATGGGAACGGCAGTGGCGGAACGACCAGCAGCAGTTCTGACAAAAATACAATTGTCACCACCCCCGGATACGGCGGAACCTCACAGGTCAGAACTTTCAATTCACTCGGCCAAGCCACTTATACTCCCGGGTTTTTCGCCTATGCCCAGACGCTGCGGGTAGGATTCAACGTGGCAGCCGGTGACCTGAACGGGGACGGGCAGGATGAAATAATCACCGCGCCGCGCAAAGAAGGCGCTCCCCAGATCAGAGTCTTCGACATACTCGGCAACCCTGTTTTCACTCCGGGATTTTATGCCTATGACCCCAACTTACGCTGCGGCGTTGATGTGGCTGTCGGCGACCTGGACGGCAACGGCCACGGGGAAATTATAACTGTCCCCGGAGAAGGCTGTTCCTCACAGGTCAAAATTTTTAACTTTGTCGGCGAGCCGCTGTTTACTCTCGGCTTCTTTGCCTACGACCAAACACTGACATCAGGTTTCCGGGTCGCGGCCGGGGATGTTAACGGTGACGGCCGGGACGAGATAATAACCTCCCCTGCCCAAGGCGTGCCGGCGCATGTCCGCATATTCAATTATGTCGGTGAGCCACGCTTCACGCCCGGCTTCTATGCTTACGCCAGTACCTTACCTACCGGCGCCGATGTCGCCTGTGTTGACCTAAACGATGATAATAATGCAGAAATTATCACCGTTCCCGGTAACGGCTTCCCCGCCCACGTCAGAAGCTTCAACTTTGTCGGCGAACCGGTTGTCGGCTCGGGCTTCTTTGCCTACGCTACCGGGGTGCGAACCGGTTTCAATGTCAGTGGCGGCGACCTGAACGATGACGGGCAAGGAGAAATAGTAGTTTCGCCCCGCCACGGAGCCCCCGCTCATATCCGTACTTTCAACTCACAGGGTCAGGTCACGCTGAACGCCGGTTTCTTTTCCTACAACCAAGCCTGGCCATTGGGTGCAGATGTAGCGGCTGGTAATTTCTAAAACCATGCCAAATATTTTAAAAAAATGGTGGTTTTGGCTCATCATCGCAATCTTGATTTTGATAACCTTTCTCTGTCTGCCGATTTGGTGTACGAAGTACTACCTACCCGGGCCGGATGAAACTATGATCGAGCAAACTGACTGCGGGCCGATCACTACCTTATTCAAGGTTTACTAATTCAAAGATACCTCACGAAAAAAACCTTGAAAACTAATCAGTTCACAATCAAAAAGAACGCTACTCTGTCTCCAGCGGAAGTGGAAATTATTACAGCCGCTATGCAGGCAGAGCCCGGATTCACCGGGGTTGATCTCGATGAATACCGAAGTTATAACCCCTCCCATAATATAACTACTATCCGCGCTGATAAGGAACTGGCCGGGCTGGCGGCTCATAAGGATTTCGGGAAGAATTGGGCGGAATTCGCTACGCTAATAATTTTATCTAAATTTCGCGGACAGGGCTTAGGTAAAAGACTATGGCAGGAAACTTTGCACCAACTGAGCTATAAGAATATTTTTGTAATTTCAGCGAATCCTATAGTTAAAAACAGAATGGCTCTGTCTGATAATTTCAGGCAGAGGACTTTTTGGCAACTGCCCCGGACCGTCCAGGGCTATTTCATCCGCCAAAAGGTCCGCTGGAGAAATGTTAAAGAGTTGATAAGCAGCCGCACTGCTCCAATGGGGGAATTTGATTTCTTTGTTAAAACGAATCACAAAGAATAGGAATAATAAAAAACAGCCCCGCTACGGGGTTGTTTTAATTTCTACAAAACTATCCGATCGATTTCATTTTTTCTGCTATTAACTTACCCAAAAATTCGCCAAAGTCCATTCCCTCAGCCTTAGCAGCCTCAGGTACCAAACTGGTTGGCGTCATTCCTGGAATCGTGTTTACCTCTAAGAAATATATTTTGCCGCTTTCTTCATCCCAGATAAAATCCGCCCGGGCTAAATCTGCACAGCCAACCTCAGTAAATATTTTGACAGCTTCCGCCTGCACCCGGGCAGTAATTTCCGCAGGTATTCTTGCCGGGCAGATATGGCGACTGCCGTTTTCATCATATTTAGCTTGGTAGTCATAAAAGTTAGAAACCTCGGGGATTATTTCAACGACCGGCAAGGGTCTGGGGTTCTTATTCCCCATCACGCCCACCGTCAGTTCCCGACCGAGTTGATATTTTTCCACCATAACCTCATCAGTATGTGCAAGCGCACTTTTAATTCCTGCTTGTAACTCTTTTTGCGTTTTGGCAATTGTGATACCAATAGAAGATCCCAGCCCGGTCGGCTTGACAACTAGCGGCAGAGATAATTTTTCGACAATCTTTGTAGAATCGGGGATAGCGCCTGCCTTCACAATCACTTCGGGAAGAACACTGAGTCCAATATTCTGCGCCACTGTTTTGGTTTTGCTTTTGTGCATGGCCAACGCGCTGGCCAGAGTCCCGGAAAAGAGATAAGGAATTCCCAGCATATCAAGCATACCCTGAAGTTTTCCATCTTCGACAAAGGGACCGTGGCCAATAGGTAAAATTAAATCAATAGGCTGACCAAGTTTTCCCGCCGTAAAATTATCCAAGCGGGTAACCTGACGGTTGGTACTATTTGTTTCTGTTCTACTGGCTTTACTCGCTAGCAAATAGGATTTCCCTTTGTTACCCAGCAGCCATTTGCCTTCTCTGGTAATCGCTATCGGAATGATTTCATAGCGTTCTTTATCCAGGGCATCAACAATACCCCGAGCGGAAGACAAGGAAACATCGTGTTCCCCTGAAGGTCCCCCAAATAAAATAGCTAAGTTTAATTTCTTGTCCATTACTACAGTCTAATTGATTTTTTTTTGAAAGAAAAGTAAAAGGCCCTGGTGCGAAACCAGAGCCTTATGTGCTTGTTAATCCCAAGCCCGAAACTGGGCCGGGACCTTGAATTCGAGGCCGTTGTCATCGAAACCGACGATGAGAAAGTTGACTTCCATCTCGGTGCGGTAGGAAGAAGTGATCTCTACCGACTCACTCCACCGCTCACCCGGATTCAGGTAGCAACTTTCCCCGAAGAAATCGCGGATAAAACCGCAGTTCCCACTGTCATGTCCGATAATGACGCCGTCACGGATGATCTCGTACTGGAAGTAGACGAGCTCCACTCCCAGGTCACCACTTGTCTCCGCGACCGTTAACGGATTTGTTAAAAGTTTACTAGTAAATAATAACCGTTAGCGCCCAATTTCTTCTTCATCAATTTTTTCTGATAAAAAACCAGCCCCCGTAGCGGGGCTGTTTTTTTATATTGTGGCCGGCTATCTTTTGTAAATTACGAAACTGAAACTAGCTTGCTGTTTAGCCGAAGCAAGATCCAAGAAAGAAATCTGCAGTTTACCCAAAACAGAATCAACCTGCGGTATTCTGGGACCGGTAATGGGGGTTACCGATACAACATACTGAAAAATATTAATAGTCTCACCGCTGACTTCTATCGTATAATAACTTTGCTCCGCATTCCAATCACAAGCGACAACATTTGAGGTTGAATAATCCTCAACCAACTCTTGGTCGACACAAATCCCATAAGCTATTGGCAAGTTAGCGTCACCATTACCGCTTATTTGCGCTCGGCCGATGGCATCATCCGCTACCTTGTCGTTGTCAACCGCGTCATCAACCAAGTTGTCTGTGTCCACAGCATCGTCGGCCAAGTTTTCTGTCTCAATCGCACCGTTGTTTATCTTATCAGTAGTGACTGCATCATCGGCAATGTCCGCCGTCCCGACACTGCCGGCACTAAGATGATTACCGCCGATAGAATTGTCAGCAATTTTGGCACCGGTTACGGCCGCGTCGGCTAAATTTGACGTGGAAATAACACCATCGCCATTAATATCACCGACATACAAAGTCCCGGTGAAATAGCCGTCACGCCAGCGATAGCCGTCCGTCCCCAGGGAGTGGGCATTGGTAGAAGTCGGAATCATGCTGTCAGTTAGTTTGACCGGGTTGTCGCCGCCGGCCTCAATACGGAAAATAGCCCCGTCAACTCTGACATTATCGCCAAAAGTTATAGGGTTGTCATCTCCACTTTCGGAAGTACTATCATTGGCAATACTCCCGTCAAAAAAGGTAACTCCCCCTGCCCCCTGTGTACCAACTCGCAAGGTTGCAAAGTGGTTGTTGGTGCCGTTGAAGGTAGTGTTACCGTTAAATACCTGGGCCTCACCCCAGGTTTCGGCTCTGATTATATCAAAGTAGGCCAAGCCGCTGATTATAAGGAGAACTGTGATTGTCGCCAAAGCGATAAATCTAGTTTTCATATTTTTTACTTATGGTTTAGATATAATTAGATTAGCATATTATGAAAAATCATTTAATCTTTGTGGCTGTTACAAAAACATTATGTTAGAATGAAATCATGCTAAACAAATTCACAAAAATCGGCCTGGTCATAACCTTTGCGGTTGTTATAAGCGTCGTCTGTTTCCTGGGAATCAGCAATGCCCGCGGAGAATTAGCGGAATGGAAATCGGCCATGGAGTCAGTCGACCAGGAGACTTCTCAAGAAAAAGACGAAGGATCTCGCGCAGTTGACGATGAACTGATTTATGAATCTAATCCCACCGGTTCCAATTGGGATTTGTATCGTCGGGTAATAGCTACCGGAGTTGAGACTAACATTACTAATGACCCGGACCAAGATATGAATCCACAGCTTTCACCGGACAGATCTACCTTGGTTTTTGTCAGTAACCGCGACGGAGACTATGACATTTGGAGCATGGATTTGTCTGATTATTCAGTAACAAATCTGACTGACAACGATAACACGGAATGGGACCCGGACTGGAGTCCGGACGGCACCAAAGTAGTTTACAAATCTGATTACGATGACGGCAAAGGCGACATCTGGGTCATGGATAGTGACGGATCTAACCAGACAAACCTAACCCCGGAACGTTCCGATGTCGAAGACTGGGACCCGACTTATACTCGTCAGGGGACGCAGATAGTATTTGTCACCAGGATGGGAGCCAACGCTGCCACCGATGAAATATTCATTATGGATTCTGATGGTGATAATGTCACCCGGTTAACTACCAACAGGGTTCCCGATTGGTATCCGGACTGCCACCCGTCTCAGGACTTAATTCTATTCACTTCCAAAGTTTCACCTTGTTCTCCCACCGGAGACGATATTTACACAATGAACTACGCCGGCGGCAGTCGCTCCCTGCTCTACCAGTCGCCTGGTGACAATGATGACCAGATGTATAACAGTGACGGTACCGAAATTGTCTTTTGCAACAATAATTCCGGCTACTACCGGCTCTGGACAATGGATTCTGACGGCACTAATGACGCCCAGTTAAGTTCCCAATCTTATAATATTCTGGCCCCGATATACTATTAAAAAAATCCGCCAGTTCAATAGAAGCGGAGTTTTTTTATTTACCACTAGGGCATTTCGTAAACTATGAAGCTGAAATATGTTGCCTGCTCAACATCATTTTTATCTACAAAACGCACCCGTAATTTATCATCACTTTCTCCGGTGTCCGCAATGCAACCTTCGTCACCAATCGGGGTAACGTAGGCCAAGTAGGAAAGATAATCGTAAGTCACTCCCGAGATGGTAATTTCGTACCACTCATTCACGGCATCCCATTCACAAGAAACATTGGAGGTGCCACCAGCAGTACTACCATCAGATTCGCAAAGACCATAGGCAATCGGCAAGTTGGCACCACCGGTACCATTTATCTTGGATGGGGTGACACTGTCATCGCTCAATTTGGCATTGGTAACAGCACTGTTTTTTAGATCCGAAGATTTGATTGTGCCGTCAGATATCTTCTCACTGGTAACGGCATTCTGCTCCAGTTTGGCGTTGGTAACCGCCGCATCATCCAAATCCGCGGTTCTGACCGCTTTGGCCGAAATCTTAGCACTAGTGACAGAGTCATCGGCAAGATTGTCGGTACCAACTACACCGGAACCGTACAAAGCTCCGTCTAAATACAAGTCGTGAAACTTCTTGGAATCACTGCCAAGCGAATAAGCGCCTGAGCTGTCCGGCAGGATTGTATCTGCGATTTTCAGGGGATGATCACCGCCTGATTCTATGCGGTAAATGATATCGTCTATCCGCATTTTGTCACCCACCGTGACGGGATTTCCCTCACCATCGGTAGTGGTTTCATTGATAATGGTTCCGTTGAAAAAAGTTACACCACCCTCGCCTTGTTGACCAATCTTAACCCCTTTCAGAAAAAGATTGCTAACGCCACGAAAAAGAGTATCCTCGTTGTAAACCATGGTTTCGCTTATTGTAGCCGCCTGCCCCCACTGAAAATACAGCGGTGCGGAAACCACCGCTGCTAGTACTATTACCAGTAAAAAGGCTTTGGTTTCTATCTTCATTCTAAATCTATTTTAATACAAAACGGAAAAACTGGGAACCCCTTTTTGGAAAGTACAATTGTTGCTATAATTGAAATAACCTTAAATACAAAATTCTTATGAAAAAGAAACAAATCTATCTTCTGGGAGGATTAGTTATAGCAGCCTTTGTCTGCTTCTCTGTTTTCTCTACCTGGGGACAGGCAGCTACCATCGGCGATTCAACAACCTTCCTCGGAAACACCTCCTTTTTGGGAGTCATCAACAATTTTAATAAAGGCCTACGGGTCGGCACAAAAACCGGCGGCGGGGTAGCATTTTTGAATGGAACTCTCATAAACGATGCGGTCAGAGACGGAGAGAATCTTCCCGTCACGATCGGTGACGATCTCCGAGTCGACGGCACTCTTTTTAGAATCGAAGCCGGTGGTTCTAACCCCCTGAAAATTGCCGATACCATTATGCCCGATCAGGACAGTGCCTATGAAATCGGGACCAGTTCGCAGCAATTTTCCAACGCCTATTTCAGCGGCACGGTTTACGCCGGCGGTCTGGAGGGCACTGGCATAATTGGAACAGGCAATCTGGCCGACGAAGCTGTTACTGGGGACAAAGTTGCCTCTGACGGAAGTGTCGTGAAATCAGTGACCGGTGATAATACAATTGAGGTTACTAACCAAAATAACGGGAACTATCGACTGGCTCTGAAGACATCCTGTTCCAACAACCAAATCCTGAAATGGAACAGTACAACTTCCCGCTGGACCTGCGCTGATGACTCCGGCGGGGGAGGTGACGGCAATACCTTGGATGAGGCTTATGACGAAGGCGGCTCCGGTGCCGGCCGGGAGATTACGGTTGACAGCGGCGCTGTGAAATTAACTGGGTCAAATGCAGCTGATGAGACTTTGGAGGTCAGCCAATCCGCAGACTATGATGCGGTCAATTTACTTGCCGGCAACGCTACCTTCGGAGAAACCATACTGCAGCTTGACGCTAACGAAGAAGATACCGGCTCCTTCAATTTCGTTGAATTCTATTCTGATGCCGATGGTACTCCAGACCAGGAATTTGCGATCGACCAGGACGGAAACATAACCAATGATGGCACCTTAACAGTTGGTGGCGATGCTTCTATAAACGGCACCCTCTTTACCCTGGACGCTGACAACGCCGGTAGCGGCGCTAATGTCCGGTTACTGGCTAACCAGGGCAGTGATAACGACGGTGAAATCAGGTATAATGCCTCCACCGATCAATGGGAGTTGTCAAATGACGGCGGTGCTTTTTCAGCCATATCTACCGGCGCCGGTTCATGTTACTGGACCCAAAATGGCACTGACTTGTACTACACTACCGGCGAAGTTGGCATTGGAACTGCTACACCCGATCGTCTTCTCGTAGTAAGCGGAGACGCCGCCGGAGAAGGTAATAACCGCCTGGAACTTGCCAATACAGGTTCCGGTGCCGGCACCGAGCACGCTGATATCCGAGCGGAAACATCCGGCTCCACAGGCGGAGATCCTCTGATCGGTCTCACTATAAATTCTGAAACTGACTGGTCAATTGGAGTTGACAATAGCCAAGACGACCGTCTGGTCATAGGAACCGGGACATTACCCGGCAGCGCCGACATCCTATACCTAACGACGGGCGGATATCTTGGTCTCGGCGGTGCTCCTGATTACCTGGTAGATGTCACCGGCAGCGGATCCGGAGCCATCATGAACATGGAAGACAGCAGCACTTCTGATGATGTGAAGCTTCGACTAGCAACAGGCGGCGACGGCACAGCGGATCCTTTCATCCACTATACTATCAGCGGTGACACTGATTGGGTAAGCGGCATTGACAACAACGATTCCAACACTTTCAAAATCGGCAATCACTGGTTGGTTTCTAGTGCCGACGATCTAGCAATAACGACTGGAGGTGACATCGGAATTGGTCAGACTAGCCCAACAATCAGGTTGCAAGTGGAAGATGATGTTGCTAGTAGTTATGCCGCTCATTTTTTCAATGATGGTGATAATGCTAACCGCTATGGTATAAGTGTCCAGGGTGGAGACGATGACGGAACAACGGGGACTACCTATTACCTAACCGCCCTTGATGGCGATGGCGGCGCGGTCGGATATTTACAGAATAACTCCGGGACTTTCGAAATAGCTCAGGAATCTGATGCCAGGCTGAAAACTAGCATTACCGAGACAGAATACTCCGGTCTCGACCTGATCAAATCTCTGCGGGTCGTAGACTTCAACTGGAAAGAGAATCCTGAAAGTGAAAAAGAAACCGGCTTCATCGCCCAGGAACTTCAGGAAATATATCCCAAAATGGTCTCCAAAGGTCCGGACGGGATGCTGTCAATTAGTCAAAATCGACTGATTCCGTTTCTCGCCAAGGCCATCCAGGAACAGCAGGTACAAATTGACACTCTTGATGGTAGGCTCAAGCGTTTGGCCGAGAATGCGACCGCCGAAAAATCTGATCTGATTACTTTGCGCCGTGGTGAACAAAAAGCAACCGTTATATTTTCCGATTTTTTCCCGATTAAACCCGTGGTGACAGTAACGCTGGAAGGTGAACCGACCGAGTACAGCTTGAGAAATGTTAATTGCCGCGGTTTCGAAATAATCCTCAGTAACCCTGCCCCCGCTGACCTGATATTTCATTGGCATGCCAGCCCTGCCCGCAACTAACTTATAAAAAAGGCCTCGCTATAAAAGCGAGGTCTTTTTTTTATCTTAAAAAATGTGTTCCATCAAAAACTTTAAAGGCCCTGGTGCGAAACCAGAGCCTTACGTGCTTGTTAATCCCAAGCCCGAAACTGGGCCGGGACCTTGAATTCGAGGCCGTT
>CAZLGC010000017.1:0-776 GCA_964559275.1 uncultured Candidatus Saccharibacteria bacterium | reverse complement strand
TACTGGAAGTAGACGAGCTCCACTCCCAGGTCACCACTTGTCTCCGCGACCGTTACGTCGAATTCCCAGTGGTATTCCCGACCGTCGAAGTAGCTGGGACCAGCAGCAGACGGGTCGCAGTAGAGACGCAGATTGGCCTCTTCATCCTCTACGACGTACCGGCAGCCCGGGATGACCAGGACCAGAACGAGCAGCCAAAACCAATAGTTCTTCATGGTTTCCTCCTTTTCTGAACTCTCAAAGCTAACACAAAAAACTGCTTTTGTCAACCCTGGTATAACAAAAAGGGCCGGACGGTGTCCGGCCCTTTTTAGACCAAAGAATCTATGCTTTTAGCCACTCCCAAGCTGCAGCGCGATCAGCTACATCAAAATATTTGATTTCTCCTGGCATAAAAGGTTTAGAAAGCAAGGTGGCGTCTTTTTCCCACTTGGAATGGCCAACCATGGCAATTTTCTTCATCTTGTCACCGAAGCGAATGCAAAACTTGGCATCGTCCAAAAAAGCATGACAGGTGAAACCTTTCATTTCGGAAATGTCTAGAAGGACGTTGACATCACCAACTTCTTCGATCTTCTTTTCCGCTTTGGGAATGATTTCCTTGTAATCGGCGTCTTCCAGAATTCCGGAAGCCTTGATACCAACTACATTACCTTCACTTTCGGGCATGATTTCAAACATAGTTTTGTTTTAATAAGCACCACCGCAAGAGTCGATGCTAAATGATTGAACGTTATCCCAGGGATCGGTACAGTGCGGAACCGGGTCATAATATT
>CAZLGC010000016.1:0-19200 GCA_964559275.1 uncultured Candidatus Saccharibacteria bacterium | reverse complement strand
GAAAGGAGTCAAGGCTTGTATATGTTCTAACAACTTTGCTGAGCGGATAGAATTTCTAGATAAACGGTTTAATTTTCTATCCAAATTTGATGTTCAGATATTTTCTTACCGGGAACATGTTCTCAAGCCGGATCGGAAAATTTTCGGCGCCCTGATTAAAAAAGCAGGGGTTAGTCCCGAGGAAATATTTTTTGCCGATGATCAGGAAAAAAACCTTGGCAAGGCAAATAATTTAGGTATTAACACGGCTTTATACAAGGATTTCTCCGGATTCAAAAAGCAGATATTAAAATTATTATGAAAGAACAACAGATTGTAACGCGTTTTGCTCCTTCTCCAACCGGTATGCTGCATATTGGCGGTTTGCGCACGGCCTTGTATTCTTATTTGTGGGCGCGCCATAACGCCGGTAAATTTATTCTGCGCATAGAAGATACTGACCAGGAAAGATATGTGGAGGGTGCCGTCGAGCAAATTATAAAGACTCTGAATTGGGCGGGGCTGGAATATGACGAGGGGGTAGTTATGGATAAAAACGGCAAGATTTCTCAGGCGGGTGAAAACGGTCCCTATATTCAGTCACAGCGTCTGCCGATATACCAAGAGCATATCGAAAAATTACTGGAAACTGGCAAGGCCTATCGTTGCTTTTGCACCCCGGAGGATCTTAAAGAAATGCGCCAGGAGCAGGTGGCCAGGGGGGTGGCTCCGATGTACGATCGGCGCTGCCTGAAGCTTTCTCGGCAGAAGCAGAAAGAGTATTTAGATGCCGGTCGTCCATATGTTGTGCGCCTGAAAATTCCCCAGGGTGGTTTTACGGTGTTTAAGGACATTGTTCGCAAACGGGTGCAGTTCGAAAATAAACTCATTGATGATCAGGTGCTGATGAAGTCAGACGGGTATCCAACCTATCACCTGGCTGTGGTGGTAGATGATCACCTGATGGGAGTCAACGTAGTTATTCGCGGCGAGGAGTGGCTGCCTTCGACGCCCAAACACATTTTGATCTATGAAGCATTCGGCTGGGATATTCCCCAATATGCCCACTTACCACTATTGGTAAATAAGGAGCGACGCAAGCTTTCTAAACGGGAAGGAGATGTTTCGGTAGATGATTTTGTTAAAAAAGGTTACCTCAAGGATGCAATTCTTAATTTCATTGCCCTGCTGGGCTGGAATCCCAAGACTACCGAGGAAGTTTTTACTCTCCCGGAGCTGATGAAGAAGTTTGACCTGGCGGACGTGCACAAAGCGGCGGCAGTTTTCGACACGGACAAACTTGATTGGCTGAACGGAAAATACATCAGACAGCTGACACCGGAAGAATTGCTGAAAAAATCCGAACAATATATTAGTTCACTGCCCGGCTACAAAAAGTATGGTCAGGATAAAAAATTTATGGCGGCGGCAATCTCTCTGGAGCAGCCGCGAATCAAGAAGCTGAGTGACCTTCCCGAAGCTATTGGCTTCTTTTTGGACGATAATCTCGAGTATAGTGCCAAAGATCTTGTGTGGCGAAAATCAGACTTGACCCATACCGAAGCTGCACTGAAAAAGGCGGCGGAAAAACTAGAGACTTTTTCTGAAGCAGATTTCGCCAAAGACAAGTTGGAGCCGGCGATGCTGGCTTACTCCAAGGATATCGGAATTGACAACGGAACGATGTTTTGGCCGGTGCGGTATGCGCTGTCCGGTAAGAAACACAGCCCGTCACCGTTTGAAATAATGGAGGTCCTGGGCAAAGAGCGTTCCCTGAAAAGAATCCAGGCCGGTTTAAGTAAATTAGAAAATGAAACCAAATAAAACTCTGGCTATCGTCATTGTGATTTCCCTGTTTTTTGGTGTGGTTGGCTTAGATTTTGCTAAGGCTGATTTCTCGGCTACAGGAGTGGCCTATAGCTTCCGCTATCCGATGGATAACTATACTCGTTTTAGCTTGGAGAATTTCGGGGAAAATCGCGGTAGCGGCGTTTGGCACCTGGGTAATGATATTTCTGGTCCGGCCGGGACTCCGATTTTTAGCATAGCTGACGGGATTGTTCGCCATACTGGCGTCCACACCCGCTTTGGGATGGTGGTTTTGGTTGAACACACCTTGCCTGATACTTCCAAAGTTGTCTCGCTTTACGGACACTTGCGTGAGAGCGACGTGGCGGTCAAAGAAGGGCAGGTGGTTAGTATCGGCGACACCCTGGGTTATTTAGGTACCCGGGCAGAAAACGGTGGCTGGGGCGAGCACCTGCACCTCGGTATCAGGAAGGGAGGCTACGTTGATGTCGATTCCCGCTGGGTATATTACGGCCTTGGTGAACGAGCGCTGCTTAACGAATGGCATGACCCGACACCTTTTATTGAATCGCATATGCAGATTGCCGATCCGGGAAAGCGAATATTAACCGGCGCCGGACCGATTGGTTCCACGCATCTGCGATCATTCTATATCAGCGGGGAAATTGCCGAAACGGACAGTCGAGTCCTAGACCGGTCAGCGATTGGTGGGGCGGATGTGGCCGCCGGTGACATCGACGGAGACGGCCATGAAGAGATTATCTTCGGGGCTGGTCCGGGCTGGAAACCAGAGGTTAGTGTTCGCAACCAGAATAACGAGGAAATTTCTATATTTTTAGCGTACGCGGAAGCCTTCAAGGGTGGCATCAGGGTGGCGGCCGGCGATGTTGATGGTGATGGTGAGGACGAAATTGTAACCGCACCTCGCAAAGGCGGTGGGGGACAAGTCTCTATCTTCGAGGCTGATGGCACTAGGCGGTCATTGGAATTCTGGCCGTACGGTCCTCATTTCCGCGGCGGTGTGGATGTCGCGGTCGGGCAGGCGGACGCTAGTACGTCCAAAGAAGAAATTATTGTTGCCCCAGAGAGCGGATATAAGCCTTTGGTGAAAGTATATGAGCCGCACTGGGGCAATGATGTCTATAGCGAATTTTTGGCTTTTGCCGAAACTTTCCCGGGCGGAGTCAGGTTAGCTACCGGCGATGTTGACTTGGACGGAACGGAAGAGATTGTGGTTGGTTCGGCTGACATGGGCGGGCATGTGCGTGTTTTGGAACCCAAGGATGGGGGACCGCGGGGGATAGACTACTTCCCTTTTGGGCCGTCTTTCCGCAGCGGAATTGATGTTGGTACCAATGATTTCAATAACGACGGCAAAGTTGAGATAATAGTAGGTTCTGGCGGTCGGAGCACGGCCGATGTCAAGGTTTATCGCTACAACGTCCAGCGGGAAATTATGGCAGACTTCTGGCCCTATGGATCAGATTTTGATGGCGGTTGCAATGTCAGCGGGATTACATTTTGATTTGACTCTTGGCTCGGGAAATGCTATAATTATATGATTGCTATGAAAGGTTTCAACAAAAAAACAAAAATCATCTTAATAACGCTCTTGATAGCTAGTGGCCTTGTAGTGGGCTCTTTTTTGACTCTGGCGGCTACTGATGAATCTGATGCTGATGAGGCTGCTCAGGAGCAAGTTGACAATGCTATTGACGATAAGCAGGCCAAGATTGCGGAGATTGAACAGGAAATCAAGCGCTACACAGCTGATCTAGCACGTTTAGAGGAAGATGTGCAGACCCTGGAGGTCAGAATTAAGGTTAGCCAAAATGAAATGGAGCTGACTAATTTAGCGGTTGAAAAAACGGCGGCGGAAATAGAGCAGACTGATTCCCAGATTCAAATCACCCGCCAACAGGTTGAGGAAAAAGAAAAAGACTTACAATACCAAAAACAGGTTCTGGGCAGCTTGATTCGAGATATCCGCTATCGCGATGATACCACCTCTTCACTTTCGTTGGTTCTACAGACGTCAACTTTTGCCGACATCCTGAATGCGGAAGAACAAACCCAGAATTTTCAAAATGAAGCGCAGAATATGTATGACCGGGTGTTAGTCATCCGCGACGAGCTTATCTTTAAGCATGATGATCTCCAGGATCGTAAAAAAGAACAGCAGGATCTGAAATCGCAACTGGAGGCACAGCAAGCTGAATTGGATCGTCAGCGCCAGGCAAATGAAGAGCTCTTAGCCCAGACCCAGGACAGCGAAGATCGTTATTTAGAGCTTATTGGTGAAGCGGCTGATAAGCAGAAGCAGTTGGCTCAGGAAATCCAGCAGCTGGAACAGCAACAGCTAACCCAGGGTGGTGCCGGTGGCGGCACTTCCGGCCCGCCGGTTACCGGTAGTGGTATTTTCATCGAGCCGATGGTAGGCGCTTTAGATTCTATCAGCCAAGGATACGGCCTGACTGATTATGCTCAATCTGGTGTTTACGGTTTGAATGAGGACGGCACACCTCGGATCCATGCTGGCGTGGATTTTGCTATGCCTGGTGGCACGGCCGTTTACGCGGTGGCGGATGGCACCGTGGATGGTACCACCAGCTTGGAATACGGATTCGGCAACACGGTAGTAATTTTGCATGACAATCTCAATCTCTATACACTTTACGGGCATTTGAGTCAGATTGCGGTGACCCCCGGACAGTTGGTCAAAAAAGGCGACATCATCGGTTTCGAAGGAACCAGCGGTTTTTCAACCGGTTATCATCTCCACTTTGCCGTTTACCGGCAGATGCAGTGGGTAGAGACTTCCTACGGCTTGTCACCATGGTACGCACCATCACAGACACTTAATCCGATGGGATTCTTTTAGAACGACCTGACAGCCTGCGGGCTGTTTTTTTGTAAAAAAATTCCCCAGCTCGTTGTCTAAGCTGGGGACCGCTTTACTTATGAGACTTGGCGATTATTTGATCCAATAAATAGATCAATTAGCCAAGTTTGATAGTGTCAGTAACACATTGACAGCGCTTGAATTTTTGGCCTTCCGCCTGAGCGAGGCCATTGAATTCAATCCTGTCTTCCGGTTTGATGGTTTCTATTTCTGCGCAATAAGGGTTGTGGTACAGTCCGGTACGCCTATCGCCGGTCAGCGGTACTTCCGCGCGGTTCAGAGCCACCAGCACTACAGCTGCCATAGTTATTCCCCCTTTCTAGTTGCTGGAAATATAGCATAAATCTGAAAATTGTCAAGTAGGGGATTAGAAGAGGCGGCCCGGGGGCCGCTTTTAAATTCGGCCCGCCAGAGCCGCCTGGCGAGATCAGAGTTCCTGAACATCAGAGTGCCTGTTGCAAGAACTCTCGCGTCGGGGCTGCCATTCACCCTCCGGCCGGTAGCAGCCTATTTTAATTTTAGCATAATTTTCGGGAAAATTCAATCGAGTTATGCTGATCAGGGAAGAGACATTTAGAAAATATTTAGCTATCAATTAAATACAAAAATTTATGTTACGAGAAATAGATTAAAAGAGTATTTGATAACAAAAAAGTGATTTTCAAAAAGGTCTATTAAATAGGCTTAAAACCATATACGCGTCGCATAAGAATCATTGTGCGACATAATACCTCGCTTTTCCTCAGGCTATCTATACCCCGATTTTCTGCTATTTCATCTATCAAAAAACCCCCCTAATTTTGAATTATTTTCCGCTATGTCCTCCCTTCTCTTAATCGGCCTCGTATTTCCTGAGGGTATTTTTTGATTAATTATTTACAATTAACGCGGTTCTCCGGCAGAAATATTTGTCCATGTGTTCCGCGAGCTGTCAAGAGTACAAATGGCGGCTGTATAGATAGATTTGCTACCGGAAACGAGTATTGAGTCATAGGTAGAAAGGGTTAACCGGCTGCCCGCTATTTCTTCCAGATTGACTACTTGGGTCTGCCACGGATTGACTTCTATGGGGTCAGTTATGATTCCGTTTTCACTAGTTGCCTCTTGGCTGGATAGAGACAACTTTGCTTCGGCAATAGTATCGCTGAGGTTGGTGAGCAGGAGGGTGTTTTGCGGCGTCTGGCTGGCACCGGCCGGAGTTAGCTCGAAATAAATATCTCGAGCCGGTTCTAGGTAAGGGGGCAACGGGCGGTTTGCTAAACCGTTGCTGTTTTTAATGTTGGCGATGGCGGCGATAGAGTGATCAGCTGCTACGATGGCGATACCCGGATTCATGTCCGGGGGGATGTTGGCCAAATTCTCAATGTTGACTTTGAACTCCTTTCCCTCAACTGCCCAGGGGTCATAGGTGTGCCAGTCTCCCCTATTATTCAGAAGGGTCAAAGTGATACTAACCTTTTCCTCATTATTATTTTCAAATAATACTTCTGTCTGGGTGGTGTCGGTGTTAACTGTTAGGGGAAAATACAAAACAGTGTCCGTTTCCGGAAGCCGAAATTGAGCTTTCTCGGAAACTTCAGTTTGGAGTGAAGTCTCGGGGCGGATTATATCTGGTTCGCTGTCTCCTAGCTTGTCTGACCGACCGAAGTACGTGCTGGCGAATTCAATGCCGTTAATGATTCCCAGAACAGCCACGAAAATCCCCACAGTGATGAGGGTGCCTATGATAATCTGATTACGAAATTCCTTTTCCATCAGCGCATTTTTATAAAAAGCTTTTCACCGCACTCGGGGCAGAACTTACTCCGGTTTTCATTCTTTTTGAAACAGCGCGGACAGAATTCAGATATAGTGACTTGGCCGTCTTCACCCTCTTCATCCTGTCTTTGACTTTCGGCTACCAATTGAGAAACGCCTTTTTCTTCTCCACCAACCCGTTTTACGCCGGGCGAGGTGGCGACGGTGCGAACAGCTGTCAGCTCCTTACTCCTGAATTTCTGGAGTAGGATGAAGAACACAATTGCCACCAGGATGACTGAGTAATACCCAAGCCCTGTGAACAACATGAAGTTGAAGGCGCCGTGAACCAGGATGGCCAGGAATACACCGGTCCACATCAGTTTGCGCCGGTTATATTCATCAAACCGGGCACGCCCCAGATAATAACCAGAGACTCCGGCATAAAGAATGTGAGCCAGTGTGGAAATGAAAAAACGAGTAAGCAAAGTTGAAACGACGGTATCAAAGTCCGCTACTTCCAGTGAATCAATTAGGTAAAGAGCGTTTTCGAGGGCGGCGAAGCCTAGGGCGACTGCAATACTATACTTGATCCCGTCTACAATCTGATTAAAAGATTTCGATTTGAATGAAATCCAGCGAGCGAACAGGAATTTGGAAATTTCTTCGGTGGGCGCCACGACTATAAACATCATGAACAGCATGAAGGCGATATTGGCACCGATATTCAGATCACAGCCAGTGGAAAGGCAGGCTAAGTACTGCTGCGGGATAAAATCTTGGACGAGTCTTTGCAAAAGAGCGGCCGGAACGGTCGCAGCCATACCACCCAGGAAAAGAAAGATCATCAACCGATTCGGTTCCGGATTCTTTTTGTCACGTTGCCGCCAAAACCAGAACCAAAAAACGGCCGGGGAGAAACCCAGGAAAACAGCTAGGAAAATAACTGAAAAAGATGAGGACATGGCCCCGTCTAGCTACTTATTCTGTTCTCTATTATACTTGATTTCGGCTAAAATCGCAATTTAGTGCTTTTGGCGATATTCTTCGATGGCCTTTTTGAGAGCGTCTTCAGCTAACAGGCTGCAATGAATTTTCTCCGGAGGGACTTTCTTTTGGCCGCCCAACTCCTCGATAATATCAGCTTTAGTTATTTTGGCGGCTTCGTCTACGGTTTTGCCCTTGACAATTTCGGTCAGAACGGAGGAAGCGGCAATTGCGACTCCGCAGCCCAGTGTCTGGAATTTGATATCCTCAATTCGGCCATCTTTGACCTTGATAAAAACTTGCATGACATCACCGCAAACAGGGTTGCCGGCCTTCCCTACTCCGTCCGGATTGCTAATTTCGCCCTGGTTCTTGGGGTTTTTGAAGTGTTCAAGTATGGTGGGGTTGTATTGCATATTCAATGTTTAACGCAAAACGTAAAACGCAAGCGCAAAATTAATGGTATTTTTTAGGCGCCAACGGAGACATCTTACGTAGTCGCTTAACTATTTTCGGCAGTACTTCGATGACGTGGTCGATGTCGTCCTTGGTATTGTCTTGGCCGATAGTGAAACGGAGGCTGCCGTGGCTGAATTCTTTGGGAACTCCTAGAGCCAAAATGACATGGGAAGCCTCCAGTGAACCGGAGGAACAAGCTGATCCGGTCGAACAGGCGATGCCTTCCATATCCAGGCTCATCAGCATCCCCTCCCCTTCTACGTATTTAATGGTCACATTGACGTTATTGGGTAGTCGGTTTTCACGGTCGCCGTTTAGAAACACTTCCGGGACAGCTTTCTTGATGCCTGTGAGTAAACGGTCGCGTAGTTCTTGCGCATTCGCAGAACGCTTAGCTTGTTCTTTGCTGACCAATTCAATTGCGGCACCCATCCCGACGATCCCGGGAACATTTAGCGTCCCGGCACGCAAGTGATTTTCCTGTGCCCCGCCGGACATATATTGACCCAGGGGTGCGCGCTGGCGCTTGTAGAGTAGGCCAATACCTTTTGGTCCGTAGAATTTATGCGCCGACAGGGTCAAATAGTCAACCCCAAGTTTGTCGACATTGCAGTCCAGGTAGTTCGCAGCCTGAACAGCGTCAGTATGAAATTTGGCGCCATGCTTTTTTGCGATTGCGGCGAGCTTAGTAATTGGCTGAATTGCGCCGATCTCATTATTGGCATACATGATAGAAACGAGCGCGGTCTTATCGTCGATCCCATCCTCTAGTGACTTTGTCTCAACGATCCCCTGTTTGTTGACCGGTAGGATAGTCAACCGAAAGCCTTCTTTCTCCATAGCCTTGGCACTGTCCAAGACACAGTGATGCTCAACAGCGGAAGTGATAATATGGTCACGACCTCCTTTTTCTTTCAATATTTTGGGAACGGTTTTGATGACGGTGTTATTACCTTCGGTAGCGCCGCTATTGAAAATGATTTCCTCTTGTTTGGCGCCCAAAAACTTGGCAGCCTGGCGTCGGGCCTTTCCTACTGTTTCCGAAGCTTCCTGCCCAAATGAATGTACAGAAGAAGGATTTCCGTATTTATCCGAAAAGTATGGCTGCATGGCCTTCATAACCCGCGGATCAACGGCGGTGGTGGCCGCATTATCTAAATACACTTTCTTCATAGTTTTTTGTTTATTTTGGACAAAGTGGCTCGGATATCGGCCTGGCATTTATGACATTTATCCGGATCACCGTGGACCAGCTGGCAATAATCCTCCATGCCCAGCAGAACAGCCACCGGCTTAGAATAGCGCAAAACGACGTATCTCTCCCCTGCTTCGACATCGGCAATAATACGCTTAGTTTGCGTTTTCAGCTCATGCTGATTGGTATATTTTTCGTTTTCTTTAGGTGAATCTGGCATATTATTAAAAAAGTTATACTAGATGTAGTATAACTTCTGAAAATACCCTGTCAAGGGGTTTATTAACAGGTTTTTTAGCTTATTTAGGCCATTCTGCACCGGGAATACTTGACAAAATACCAAAAATATGATAGCATATAAACATCTGAACGAAGGCTTTTTCAAGATCACAACACTCAAAGGGATAGGAGGTAAATCCCGATGAAAAATCTGCAGAGAATCGTCATCCTGGCGCTCGGCGCCATCCTGGTCTCCGTGACCGCAACCCCCAACGTTCTCGCCGGCGACTGCGAGATCCTCGAGGCCATGGTTCGCGACCGCGGCATCTCCGGCGTCAAGATCCTCCGGCTCAAGGAGATCTCCGACGCTCGTTCCGACGAGGTCTCCGACCTGTTCGGATATGAGATGTGGATCTCCTACTTCGATCTCGAGATCACCGTAGACAGCAAGGAGCACCAGATGGTCAACGAGAAGGTTCTGATCCGGAAGGATTCGAACTACCGGCGCTCCCAGCTGATCGACCTGGCCAAGGGCATCGAGTCCAAGGTCAAAGAGATTCGTAGGGAGACCGACCCCATCGTTGACTGGCAGATCCCCGGACACGTCGTCGCGCTCCAGGATCCCAACAGCACGGTCATGATGAGCGTGAAGAGTGGAGCCAGTGACATCCTGGACGTCACGCACAACCAGAAGATCAGGTTCGTGGAGTTGCGGCTCCTGAATGAGTTCCGGAGATACGACCTGCCTCGTCCTCCCGGTCACTACGACGCGGAGCTCTACGTTCGTTGGTCCGATCGTCGCGGAAGGAAGGAATACCTTCTGCCCTCGGTCACGATCAGGATCAGCTCTGTCTGGAACGAGAGCCAGACGAAGAACGAGCTCGCCCGGGCACTCTCCCGTGTCATCGACGACCGCATGTGCGGCGGAACCGGTGGACCCCAGCGGATCGAGACCGCGTCAACGGTCATCACGATCCGGTAGGGTCACCTCGCGCTGCTTTCTAAGGCTGCTACTTCGGTAGCGGCCTTAAAATATCTGTTCCTACTTAACACTCTTCCCCGCCTCATACCCCGCTGCCTGCGCTTCTTCCTGGGTTGTGAAGAAGACTTTGTTTTCATCTTTGATCCGCTTAGCACTGCCGCTATCAACGGGATGGTACTTTTCCCCGTTTTTACTGGCGACAAACTTAGCCCCGGTCGGGGTTACGCCGGCGGCTGCTTCGGAACCGGCTTCAAACACGGCAATTCCCAGCGGAGTTGTGAATTCCACCAAATCGTTATAAACTGTAAGGGTAGAGCCGGTCGGGGCTTCAAACTCTCCGTCTTCTACAATTTCGCCGTTTAGCTGTAGCGAGGCTTCTCCGGACAGCTTACCGCTGAGCTTTTGATCATCGATTTTGGTAAGCGCCAGATTGATTTTAACCGGCCCCTCGTCTGCCACTTCCTCAATTTCCGGGCTGGCCGGGGCGCTGGCTAACTTACCAGCGTAGAACATTACCAGGCACAATAAAATCGCGCCGACAATAAGCACGATTCGCTGCTGCCATTTCTTCTTGGTTGACATTTTGTTTCCTCCTGGAGGCTTGGCGTTCTTATTCTTAACCTAGCACAATATTCTCAAATGGCAAAATACGCATTTATCTTGGGTCATCGTCCCCTACTCTCTGTAGCAGAGCTTACGGCCCATTTTGCCAATAGAAAAATATCCTGGCGGCCGCAACGGTTCGGGCAGAACGTGCTGGTGGCCGAATTTGATAAGGAAATTAAAGAGCCGCAGGAACTCCTCAACACCCTGGGCGGAACCATTAAGATGGCTGAAATTGTAACCGATGATCCGGTGACATTGACGACAGCGCGGGAAAATTTACAAAAATCTTTGACGCTGGGGGCACTTATGGATTTTTTCGTGCAGACTGAGAAGAAAGTCTTTTTCGGATTTAGCTTATACCCATTGGCAGATATTTCTCCGAAGGATCTGCAGATGTTCCTGCGCACTTACGGAGTGGACATGAAACGTGAGTTGCGCGATAAAAAAATCTCCAGTCGCTTCGTCGTTGGGCAAGATGCTGCGCTCTCATCGGTCATTGTTGCCAAAAACAAATTACTGAGCCGGGGTGCTGAAATTGACATCATTTTTGACAAGCAATACCTGGCAATTGCTAAAACCCTGGCCGTACAGGATTTCGAGGACTATAATCTGCGTGATTACGGCCGGCCGGAATCTGATCCCAAGAAAGGTATGCTGCCGCCGAAAGTAGCGCAAATACTTCTCAACCTGGCGCGGCTGTCTCCTGGTAAAACTGTTTTAGATCCCTTTTGCGGAGTCGGAACAATCCTACAGGAAGCCCTGCTTAAGGATTTAACAGTGATGGGAACGGATATTGACCCGGACATGATTAGGGCCAGTCGCAAAAATCTGGACTGGCTCATTGAAACTTACGGGCTAGAAGCAGATAGTGTCAACAAGCTGGAGGTTGTGGACGCGAAATTTCTATCAAAGCATATCAAGTCAGGCAGTATCGATGCGGTGGTGACAGAGGGTACGCTGGGCCCGCCGCTGACGCGCCAGCCGTCAGAAATTATGCTGGAGCGGACCACTAAGAAACTGACGATGATTTATACTGATGCGCTAAAGGCCGCTCATAAGGTGCTGGCTCCGCGCGGCCGAGCGGTGCTGACTCTCCCCTATTATATTCTTGATAGCGGGCGTCGTTTCATGCCCCTGCTTGACAATATGAGCAAACTTGGCTATACTCAAACAGAACCTTTTAGTGAAGAAATGCAGGAAAAACTGAAGGTGAAACCGACTGAGCGAGGCACACTCTTGTATGAGCGCCCGCGGCAGATAGTCGGTCGCGAAGTATTAGCATTACGTAAGAAATAATATGGCACATGTCAAAGCGGGCGGTACCGCCCAAAACTTAAAAGATAGTCCCGGCCAGAGGCTTGGCGTCAAGATTTACGGCGGCGAGACAATTAAGGCTGGCCAGATTATTGTTCGCCAGCGCGGGACTAAGTTCCATCCGGGTACAAACGTCAAGAAGGGTAAAGACGATACGTTGTTTGCCATTACTGACGGCGTGGTTGAGTTTCGCACCATGCGCCAGCTCAAATATGACGGCACTCTGAAGCCGACCCGGGTAGTGAATGTGAAGTAAAGCAATTCAAAAAGCAGCCCCCGTACGGGGGCTGCTTTTTGGTTATTCTATGCAGGCGTCGATAAACTCTCTAAATAGCGGATGCGGCCTGCTTGGGCGTGACAAAAATTCAGGGTGAGCCTGAGTGGCAACAAAGTAGGGGTGTTTCTCTCTTGGCAATTCAATGAATTCCATTAAACGCCTGTTTGGTGATTTTCCTGAAAAAACCAGTCCTGCTTTTTCTAGTTTCTTGATGTATTTTGGATTTACCTCGAACCGATGGCGATGTCGTTCGATGACACGATCCTTCCCGTAAGCTTTGGCAACGATGGTTCCTTTTTGCAAAATTGCTTTATGGTCACCAAGCCGCATCGTCGCGCCATAATCATTCTTGGCCAATTTCTCTTTTTGCTCCGGTAGTATATCGATTACCGGATACGGAGATTTCTGGTCAACTTCCGTAGTGTGAGCCCGGCGCAGCTTGGCCACATTGCGGGCGAATTCAACCACTGCCATTTGCAGGCCGTAGCACAGACCCAGGTAAGGGATTTTGTGTTCGCGAATGTATTTCACGGCCTTTATCTTGCCCTCTACCCCACTTTTACCAAAGCCGCCCGGAATAATTATCCCGTCATATTTGGAAAGTTCGCGCACGAGGTGCGGACTTTTTTCGTAGTCCTTAGAATTAATCCAGTGCAACTCTGGCTCGCGCTTGAATTGCCAGCAGGCATGCTTGAGCGATTCAATGACTGATACGTAAGAATCAGCCAGAGCAAAGTCGCCGGTATCAAAGTACTTGCCGACGATTCCAATCTTGACCGGCTTCTTTTTGCGCTTGATGGTGCGCACTAATTCCTCATAGTCCTTAAGTTTGGGGTGAACTCGCTTTCGGTATCCCAGGATTTCTACTATCCGTTCCCCGATTCTCTGCCGATTCAAAACTAATGGCACCTCGTATATAGATTTGACGTCAGGGTTAGAAAAAATATTACGCTTGGGTATACCAGTGTTGCGGGCCAGCGTGTTGATTCGAGGGGTGTCCAGAGGCTTCTCGGCCCGGCCGATGAAAATATCCGGAACTATGCCGGCAGAGTAAAGAGTTTTGACGGCGTACTGAGCCGGCTTGGATTTCATCTCCCCGATGCTGGCGGGGATAGGTAGATAAGCCACGTGAATATTCAGAACGTTTTCCGGTTGCTCTAATTTGAGCATGCGGGCTGCTTCCAGGAACAAAACTTGCTGGTATTCCCCGACCGTCCCTCCGTATTCAATTATAACCACGTCAGCCTTATCAGCTTTACCGGCTTCTTTGAATCGGGAAATGATTTCCATTGGAACGTGTGGGACGACCTCGACATCCTCACCGTCATATTCCAAATTCCGTTCGCGCTGTATCACCGCTTGGTAAATCTGGCCGGTGGTGATGAAATTCTCTCGCCCTAACTCTAGATCAGAAAACCTCTCGTAGGTGCCCAAATCCTGGTCGGTTTCGGTGCCATCAGCGCAGACGAAAACCTCGCCGTGCTCAGTCGGGCGAATAGTGCCGGCGTCGACATTGACGTACATCTCGCATTTAATCTGAGTGACGGTAAGTCCGTAGCTTTTTAGAATCTTAGTAATAGCAGAAGAGGTGACTCCTTTACCCAGTCCGGAAATCACTCCGCCGGTAATGAATATGAATTTCCTTTTTGATTTCGGCATATTTTATTTGTAAGTGAAGAGGGCCCCGCTGGGGCCCTCAATTTATTTCTCGTTGGCGGGCGAGACTTCTACCTGTAAGTCGAGTTCTTTTTCCGGTGTTAGCCTAAGCTTAACCTTATGTTCGCCAACCGATTTTATATCTTCGTCGATCAGAATATAATTTGCTGGGATGTCGAGATCTATTTCCTTGGTAATAACTTCGCTGATATCCTTAGATGATACGGCGCCGAAAAGCTGCCCGCCCTCACCAGCCTTGGCGGTGACGGGAATGCTCTTACCGGCTAGTTTTTTCTCGATAGTATCAGCCTGGGAGACTAACTCTTGCTTGGTCTTCTCTTCTTTGGATTTTAGGAGCTTGGCGTTATGCTTGGCTCCTTTGGTGGCGGCTACAGCCAAACCCTTGGGGATCAAAAAGTTGCGGGCGTAGCCGGCCTTAACTTCGATAGTCTCACCTTTGCTTCCTATCTTGGAAACGGATTTTACTAGGATAACTTTCATAGATTACATAATAATTGAAAAGCCGGCAAGATCTGAACCCGGCTTCAGCCACTCTTTTTCAACCTGGTGAACTTCGGCGGCCTTGGAGCCATCATAACTCCATTTAAGCAATTTGGCAAGCTCTTTTTCTTCTCCTTCGGCTACTATTTCGACACTGCCGTCAGCCAGGTTCCTGACAAATCCGTCCAAACCGAGAGCGTCAGCTGCATCTTTGGCATAATAACGGAAACTTACACCCTGGACCTTGCCCCTAATTAGGATGCGAAGTCTCTTTCTCATATCTCTGAGCGCAAGACTTCAATAGCTTTTTCCAACTGCGGGTCTTGGTCGTTATCGTAATCTTCGTCAGTCAGTTCAATTTCATAATCAGGAGTAATGCCAACTTCGTCAATCTGGTCTCCGTTAGGTGTCAGCCATTTGGCGACTGTTAGGCGTAGGCTGGTTCCCTGTGGTAAGTTCTCGAGATCTTGTACGGAACCCTTGCCGAAAGTAGTTTGGCCGACAATCGGGGTACCTAGGTTGTCGCGCATAGCGCCAGCCAAAATTTCCGAGGCAGAAGCACTACCTTCGTTGACCAAAATAACAACAGGATAATCTTCTAACCTGGCGGTGTCCTCGGCTTCAATTTTGATGATGCTACCGTCAGCTTCTTGTTCCTGAACAATAACGCCGTTCTCAATGAATTCGCTGGCAATTCGTGTAGACATATCAAGCAGTCCGCCGGGGTTGTTTCGTAGATCCAGAATTATGCCTTTAGTTTCGCTTCCCAGAATATCATTTACTACCTTGTCAAATTCGACGCTGGTATCATTACCGAACTGGATTATTTCAACGTGTGCCAGACCCCCTTCCAGCTCTTCCATTCGCACAGACTTGACTTCAATGGTCCCGCGCTCGATTTCAAAATCCTCGGTTTCATCACTTCCTTCGCGGGCAATGGTCAGCTTGACGGTGCTGCCCTTGGGGCCACGAATTCTTTGGACAGCCTGATCCAATGTCATGTCCAGTGTAAGCTCATCATCGATTTTAACGATCCAGTCTCCGGGTCGCAATCCAGCCTTAGCAGCTGGAGTTCCTTCTAGGGGCGCAACGACTGTAAGCTTATCTTTTTTGACAGCGATCTCAATCCCAATTCCCTCAAATGTTCCCTCTAGCTCTTCCTCAAACTCCTGCGTTTCATCTGGGTCCAGGAAAGCAGAATACGGATCGCCCAGGGCTTGCACCATGCCTTTGATGGATCCGTAAAACAAGTCTTTAGGACTGACCGGCTTGTCGAAGAATTTAGCCTCGATTATATCAAAAACGTGCCAGTAAAGACTAAAATCCAGCTCTTCGACCTGGCGCCCATCTTTGTTTACAATTTCCACTTCGTAATCCTTATCCGAAGTGCTCTGCCAGACCCGGCCCGACCAGAGGCCGATGCCAAAGCTGGCGATAATCAGAATAACAACAATATAGATCGCAATGTATTTGCGTGATTGAGAGGGAGACATATTAGTAGGTTATTTCGAACTCACGATCGATTAAGAGGTTGGAGTCAAAGGAGACAACCTTGTCATCAATGGTGCTGACATCAACCGGATCGACCATCTTTGGCTTACTGTCGCCGGTGACGGTAACGTTAAGCTTGGGCTCAATTGTTCCGGGCTGTTTTTGTACCAGTAGCTCGTAGGTATCCCTCACCATAACTGTCGGCGGCAGTTTGTATTCAATCGTAACAGTTTCTTGGGTACCAGGCTCAACTGATTTGAAGTAAGACCAAACTTTGCGTCCGGAATGAGGGTCTATTTCTTCGACAATTTCACCTGCCGGACCCTGCTTATCAGTTACCTCGACACCTTCATATGAAATCAGTTCTGCCTGGGCGGGGACATAGAGTTGTGACCAGGTTCGATAGCGCGTCGTAAAGTGTGTAAAGCGGCCGTTATTTACGTAAGTGACCTGTAGGCGCGCAATCGGTTCGTTGGGGTTACTTAGATCTACTTCGTAATTCAGGCTGCGATCCACTACCCGGTCGGTTTTAAGAGCAGCCATGTTATTGTCGGCCAGCGCCAGATAATCCTGATCCCAGTCGTTATTAAGTTCACTAGTCCAGCCTTCAGAGCGTAGAATTTCTTGTGTTTCCTGATCTTTTACATAGATCATGGCATGCTTTTCGTTAAAAGCTCGTTGTAGGACAGTCACGAGCTCGAGCCATTTTTCTTTAGGCAGTGTAAACGTCTTTTGGAGTAGAACGTTGCTTAGATCACTTACTAGAGCTTGGCGATCCTCCATAGGAATCCCCATCTGGGCAAAATTGACTTCGACATGTTCCTGAAGTGTTTCCGTGACATTCTCGGCGGTAAAAGTGTATGGGTAGCCGGGAACTTCCACTGGGCCGGTGATTTCCAGTAAATCTTCCAGGAACGATGGGGTTACGGAAATAACACCGTCGAAATTTTCTGAGCCGGTCTCAGTTTTATAAAAATCAAGGATGTTTTGCGAAGCCACTGCAAAATCAATACAGCCAATGCAGGTGTTGGCATCACGTAGATACCAGGTGGTGGATTTCAGGTATTCTTTAAGGTAATCCGGCGGTTCAATTTTGACCGGGGCTTCCTCGTCCAGGTTATAAACGCCCGAAGTGGTGAAATCGACTACCTCGCCCTCATGAACTTTCATGATACCGACATTTCCGATAAATCCACCGGAAGCTCTCAACTCGTGATTATTTTGAGAAACAAACAAGAATTGCTGCTCATCAGGGTGGCCGCCGATCCGAGGCAAAACCTTAGCTGCCAGCAACAGCTCTTCTGTAAAAGTTTCTACCATCGGGAGTTTTTCTAAAACCATGTCGCGCGCCTCGACTATTTCCGGGCGGACAGCAAAAGTCGGCATATTTTCCAAATCTTCTTTAACCTCAGTTACATCAGTTTGGGCCTGCTCAAACAAAGGAATAGCTTTGCCCAGTTTCTCCAGGGCCTCTCCTTTTTCCGTCGGGGACAGTTGACTGAAGCTGGTAACCTCTTCTGCTTGTAGCGGTGACAATATTTCCAGGCCGGCCTCCACGGTTTCGCCGAGGCTGTCTGTTAGAGTTACAGCTGAGTCTATCAATGTTCCGCTGGCCGAAATCTGGCTGCCGACATAAGGAACCACCACCGCCCAGCGCACCCAATTAAATTCTTTCTGAGCTTCCTCGAATTTGCTGCGGGCCTGTTCGATTTCAGCCGAAGCTTCCTTTAGGTCCTGCTTAGCGACGTATTCCTGCACTTTTACAAGGTGCTCCTTGCCCTCCAGCGCCAGGTTATAAGCAGCCTTAGCATTGTCTACGGAAGTTACTCCCAAGATAACAAAAATAACCAGTATGATGGCGATGGTAATTAGTATTTTCTTTTTCAATCCCTTACGCTTCCCTTTCTTCAAGGGGTAAACCAGATTAATCTCGTCCGACATTTTTTTTGTTTATTGATTTTAGATAAAGCTCACGCGGTGATTCCTTGCGACCACGGTATTTCATAAAGTATTTTATACCACTTTTGACATGAATTCTAGTCATTTTGTTGGTAAGTGACATGATACCCTCTTTTTCAGCACTCTCGCGGGTATGATAGTGGGTCATTTTTGCCTCAGGAACGTAAACTACCCGCCAGCCTTTTTCCCACATACGTCGGCAAAGATCCACATCTTCGAAATAGAAAAAGAAGCGTTCATCAAAATGCCCGACTGATTCCAGGGCCTGGCGTCGAAACATCATGGCGGCGCCGACTACCCAGTCGACGTCTCGTACTGACTCGCGGTCATAGTCTTCCATAGTGAACCAGTGGAGTTTTTTCTTTGGTCCCGGGAAGTTGCCGACAAAAGTGCGCCGATAAATCACAATCTTCGGGGTATAGAACCGGCAACAACTGCGTTGAATAGCCCCGTCTTTGTAAATAAGCTTAGGACCGGTAATAGCAACATTCTCCCTTTCTTCCATGAAGTTATAAAGCTTCTTGATGGCATCATTCTGAACCACGATATCCTGGTTCAGTATCAATACGTATTTTGAATTTGAATTCTTCATTCCCCAGTTAACAGCCTTGGCGAAACCGACATTGACGCGGGAGGGTATGTAACGTTCCTGGGGGAAAGTCCGCTTGATACGTCGGGTTGTCTTCGGGGTCGGTGAATTATCAATAATTACAAATTTACCCTCTAATTCAGGGTATTTGTTGGTGATGGATTTTATGCATTGCTCCAAAAGGTCGGGCGCCTTGTAGTGAACAACGACAATTGATAGATCCATATTGCAAACTAGCTTTCAAACCAACGCTGGATGTCCTCAACGGTGGCCTTACGTCGGGCCATGATCTGCTGACGCTTCTTGGCCATTTGCGGCCACCTGGTAAAAACCTTACCCATGTCTGGTAATAAAAACGGTTCCCGGACGATTCCATAACCCCACATTTTGGTTTCATACCAGAGTATTTCCGGCGATAGGCGCCAGAAATTCCCCCATAACAAATTCTTTTGCAGTAAATAGTGGTGATTTCTAAAGGAAACCTTGCGGCTAAATTTCGATTTGGTTGCTCGGTTTTTAGCAATAGCGACGTTCCCTT
>CAZLGC010000015.1:0-21033 GCA_964559275.1 uncultured Candidatus Saccharibacteria bacterium | reverse complement strand
AGAGATTTATCAGAAAAGCTGGGTACTCTATGGCTTGTCTGATGCCCGTTCCGAAATTCGTGGTCAGGATCTTGGTATCATCGTTGAGGGTTACACTGACGTGTTGGCTTCGCACCAGGTTGGAATCAAAAATGTCGTTGCTTCCTCCGGAACGGCTTTGACCGAGGGACACCTCGATCTCCTCAAGCGCTATACTAATAATCTCGTTCTGGCTTTTGACATGGACCTGGCCGGTGATATGGCAACCAAGCGGGGGATTGATTTGGCATTGAATCGCGGATTTGATATCAAGGTAGCTAAACTGCCGGTAGAAAAAGACCCGGCGGATGTTGCCCTGGCTGATCCCAAATCCTGGAAAAAGATAGCAGGTTCCGGACAACCAATTATGAAATATTTTTTCACCAGCGCCCTGGCGGGAAAGAATCTGGAAGAAGCGGCCGATAAAAAGGAAATTGCGGCGGAGCTGCTGCCTGTTATCAAAAAGATCGGCAACGAAATTGAACGCCACCATTATATTCAAACCTTAGCTGAAAAAATAAATGTACCGGAAGATTCACTAATATCAGCCATGCGTAAGGTGGGCGTCCAGCGCAGAATGGAATCTGCTCCGGAAAAATTTCCTTCAGCAGATCGTTCTCCTACTTCGCTGGAATCTCGCTTTCTGGGCCTTCTTCTCAAAAATCCCGGCGAAATAGAATACGTTCTTGACCATTTTGACGTGAATTTCCTGGCTGAATCGGCTCATCGCAATCTTTACTTGCATTTGGAAAAGTTCTATAATACTAATCGATCCTATACCGCGGATGAGTTTTTGGATTACCTCAAAAAAGACGAGGTCAAGCTAGCGGATTTGGTCTCGACACTGCTCTTGGAGGTTGACAAAGATTTCGAGGAATCAGATGCAGAATTGTTTGCGGAAGAGCTTAAATCCTGCATTAACTTGTTAGAAAAAAGCTATCTCAAAAAGCGTTTGCGGGAGTTGAGTGACGAGGTCTCCCGGGCGGAGAAAGTGGAGGATACCAAAGCCATCGAAAATCTCACCAGCGAGTTCACTCGTCTTACTAATCAACTTCGCGAAACAGAAAAAAATACTCAATAATAGATTTTGTTATGCCCAGAGGCAAAACTAAAAAGAAAAAAAAGAGAGCAACTAAGCCAAAGAAACGGAAGCGAAAAACGGCAGCCAAGCGCAAGCCGGCTCGTAAAACCGTTCGCAAGAGAAAGACGGCCCGTAGGAAAAAGCGCAAAACTACAACCAGAACCAAGAAAAAAGTTGCTCGTCGCAAGCCCCGTGCCACCAAAAGAAAGAGAAAAACCCGTCGAAAAAAACGGGAGATTTTGAAAGTCAGCAAAACCAAGGCGAAGCCTGCCGTCGCTCCTAAGCTGGGGTTGAAATACCTTTTAGCCAAGGGCAAAGAACAGAAATTTGTTACCGAAGATGAAATTATGGCGGTCGTGCCTGAAGCAGAAGAAAATATCGAGAAGCTGGAAGAGATTTTTGCCAAATTTGACGAGATGGGAATAGAAGTTCTGGAATCAAAGAAGTCTATTCCGATTGCGGAGCGCCGGGACGAAGAAAAAAAAGACAAAAAAACCATCCTCGGGGTTATGACCGAGGAAGTTGATGATATTTCGCACTTGTCGGCAGATTCGGTGCAGATGTACCTGCGCGAAATCGGGCGGGTGCCGCTGCTGACGGCAGAGCAAGAAGTCCAGCTGGCTAAACTGAAGGATAAGGGTGATCCTAGGGCCAAGCAAAAAATGATTGAGGCCAACTTGCGTCTGGTTGTTTCCATCGCCAAGAAATACGTCGGCCGCGGTGGGTTGACTCTGCTTGACCTTATCCAGGAAGGAAATATCGGCCTGTTTCGGGCCGTCGAGAAGTTTGACTACAAACGTGGTTACAAATTTTCTACCTACGCCACTTGGTGGATTCGCCAGGCGATAACTCGCGCCTTAGCTGATCAATCAAGAACAATCCGGATCCCGGTCCATATGGTAGAGACGATTAACAAGTTTATGCAGATATCACGTCGCCTGGTTCAGGATCTTGGTCGTGAGCCCCTGCCGGAGGAAATTGCTGCCGAGATGGGATTGCCAGTCGATAAGGTTCGCCACATCATTAAGATTAATCAGGATACTGTTTCACTAGAAACGACTGTTGGTGACGATGAGGATGATAGCACTTTGGGCGATTTTATCGAGGATGTAAAATCAGTTTCACCCTCAATGTCGGCTGGCCGCAAACTGTTGCGCGATCATGTCGGAAAAATTCTCAAGTATCTACTCCCGCGCGAACAGAAGATCTTGGAAATGCGGTTCGGTCTAACCGACGGAGTGGGCCATACTTTGGAGGAGGTTGGGCAGGAATTTGGTGTTACCCGCGAGCGTATTCGCCAGATTGAGGCGAAAGCTCTGGAGAAGATAAGGGAGAATGAAGAGATTCGAAGACTGAAGGATTACTAGTTGACTTCAGGATAAAATTAATATATAATGTCTTTTCGTTAGGTTCTTTTTTGTTATAAAAGAGCGCAAAGCTCCCCGGTAGCTCAGTTGGTAGAGCGCCTCGCTGTTAACGAGGATGTCGCTGGTTCGAGCCCAGCCCGGGGAGCTTTGCGCTTCTTTGAGAGTAAGCAGTTATTTTCCTATTTCTCTAAAAAACATGTCTTAGCGACATGTTTTTTGAATCGTATTGGTCTGGGCAACAATCGATTCTTTTAGGCCACAATCTTTCCCGCATTTTCCGAGAAAATTACATCGATTTCTTTCCTGGCAGTTAGATTTGTCTCTAAGACAGGTTCTAGGTTAGCAATAGATTTAACAATTTTTTTATCATAGGAGATCAAGCCCCACATTTTATCGCTGGCCCAGCTCCTGATTGTTTCGGTCATTTCTTTGTTCAAATCCCACTTGTTTACAATGACGCCGTAATCCATTCGGAAATGATTGACCACTTCCATTATCTTTTTCAAGTCATAAAAACCGGACGGCGAGGGTTCGGTGACAAGCAGGGCAAAATCTGTGTCACGTAGTGCCGCCGTTACCGGGCAGCCGGTGCCAGGGGATGTGTCAATTATCATGATGTCGCCTTTTTTATCAGCAGCCTTCTCTTTGACGGCATCCACAATTTTGCCGGAGCCGGTTTCTCCCGGATAAAGCTGTCCCGATACCAGCGGGAAATCGTACTTGGTTTGGCGATAATTTATACGCCCGTTGGTGACAGGGTTGATAGTAATAGCATTTTCCGGGCAATTTACGGCACAGCGACTGCAACCCTCACAAGTAAAAGGGGAGACCTTAGCTTTACCGTCTTCTACTTGAACAGCTTTGAAAACGCATTTGGTTTCACAGATACCGCAGCCGGTGCATTTGTTTTCATCAATTACAGCGATATCGGATGTCTGGATTTCTTCCGATTTATCCCAGTCACCGGTTTCATTTAGCCAGACAGCCAGGTTAGGTGCATCAACATCGCAGTCAGCCGCGACAATTTTTTGGTTTTGTCTGCTTAAATAAATTGCCAGCGAAGAAGCTATCATGGATTTACCGACCCCGCCTTTGCCGGAGCAAACGGCGACATTTTTTTTGGCTTTAGATTTTCCCATCGTATTGTAAATTTACCTCCGGGTCGTTCAATAGGTCCCCACGGGAATAAGCTTTGGCCAGTTTCGTAGAGTGTTTGATTTCGTGAGACAGCTTCTGTTTCCCGAACTTTTTTACCAAATCTGTGATTAAATCTTTTTTACCCAGGTCGGCTTGGTTTAGGAATATATCACAAGGAACTTCAATTTTTTCTAGTAATTGTAATATCAGATCTAGATCGTGAGCTCCCATCGGTGTTGGTTCGGTGACGGCGATAGCTTTTTCCACACCCATAATGGCTACTACTACCGGACAGTGAGTACCGGCGGCGGTGTCAAATATTATTGTATCTACTTTTTCTTTCCGGCCAATTTCCAGGGCCGTTTCTTTGGTTTGCCTGACGACAGAGGCAGTTTCAATTAGTCGCGCCCGGGCTTGGCCGGTAACCAGGATTAGATTTTTGCCAAAGTCATGACGATATATTTTGCCCGTGACATTGTCTTTGGCGGTAATGGCCTGGTGCGGACAGACATCCAGGCAGGTTTGACAGGCCGAGCAGAGATCCGGTAAAACAATCGGAGTTTTGCCCGGCGGCATAAAGAGGGCATTGCTGGTACAAGATTTTACACACTCTCCACATTTTTGGCATTTGGCGGTGTCTATTTCAGGTAGCTTAGAAAGAGTTTCCTTAATTGGCTTTTCCAGACTGATTCCTGTCAAGAGGTGATCGTTGGGGCACTCCGTATCCAAATCAGCCAGCAAGACTTTTTGGCTGGCCATCAATTTTTTCGCCAATAGGACGGAGACGGTGCTTTTTCCCGTTCCGCCCTTACCGCCGGTTACGGCAATTTTTTTCATTCGCTTTTTTTCATGCCTAGGCCCGTGTGCATGGGAGCCGAGGCATCATCAACTTTTTTTAGTTCTCCGTTACCAAATTTTTCTAGGGCAGCAGCTGCCGTGCCCGCTTCAGCAACGTATATCTCTACGCCGCTGGCAGTTAAAGCCTCGTAGGCTTTAGGACCGATATTGCCGGTAATGATTTTACTAATACCCATGTCTGCGACCGTTTGGGCCGTGGAGACGCCGGCGCCTCCCTGGGCAGTGGCATTTACATTGGTAATAGCTTTTTCCAATTCTTTGGTTTCGGGATTACAAACCAGTATAAACTTGCAGCGCCCGAAATGGGGGTCTAGCTCAGAATCTAAACTGTCACCCTGAGCGGTGATAATGACTTTTTCCATATTTATATTTTAATTATTTAGCTCTGACCATTTTGGTTTTGCACTTCGGGCATTCCATTTGGTAGCAGGGGACACCGCGTTGGTGCGGGACCTTGGTGTTACATGAGGGGCATAAGCAGTTCCCCCCAGGTCCGAATCCGTAACCGCCAGGTTGCCGTCCTCGTCCGCGACCGGCGCCGCGGCCGGGTCCTACCGGTCCGGTACCGTCTGGGCCTGTTCCGTCTCCTCCGGGCATAGTTATCACCTCCTCTCTGTTTTTTATTTCGATAGCTTTTCCATAGATTAAGGCGTCAGCAATTTTTTTTCGGGCGGAATACAATGTTCTTTGGAAAGTAGTTATCGGGACTTTCATCTTTTTCGCGGCATCTTTTTGGTCTAATTCGGCAAAGTCAGCCAGACGGATCGCTTCCAATTCTTCGGTTAGTAACAAAACTGCACTGCCTGGTGAATGCGGGTGTTTGCGTGGTGAGAACCTGGTCACCATCGGATCCATATGAACATGACGCTTTCTTCTAGGTCGGGACATAATATATTGGTTATATACCCATTATATCGTCATGAGAAATTCTGTCAAATAGTGCCTTGCTTATATTCTTGACAAACAGCGGTGTTTGTGTATAATTATGCCACAGAGAGGAGGTCTCGTATGGCGCCATTGCATGTGAATACCGAGAAAACTGGCCGTCATACGACGGCCACCGAAAAAGCCCGGGACGTCTTCCGTTCTTTGGAGAGAAGGGAAGAAATCAGAAAGGTTCACTTTGGACGAATCAGACGGGGAAAGCCGGTTTCTCAGCACCGGATCAAGGTAAAACCTTGGTATCTGGGTGTTCGTCTGGTTGTCCGGGGAAGCGTCTCGATTCAAGACATGAACGTCGAAACTGGCAATCCGCAGCAAACGATCAACTTTCTCCTGGATGAATATCCCGGTGAAGTGACCGTGGCGCGGCGAATCTTTTTCGACTTCACAAGACTATGGCGGAATCTCTAGCGGGGTTCCGCTTTTCCATTGAATTACTTGAAATAAAAGATATAATTAGGCGTACTATTATATAAGGTCGCTTATGATGACAACAGCCGGACATTCCGATAAGTCCGATGAGGAGCTGGTTTCTGATACGCTAAAAAACGAGGAATTTTACGCTATTCTAATAGCCAGATATCAGGATAAGCTGGCGCGCTACGTCCGGCGGATTTCGAATTTCAGCGATGATGATATCGAAGATGTTTTGCAAAATGTTTTCATCAAAGCATATCGTAACCTCAATGATTTTGATCAGAAGCTGAAGTTTTCTTCCTGGGTATACCGTATTACTCATAATGAAGTTATCAGTCAGTATCGGAAACGCCAAGCTCGTCCTCTGAATGTCATCGCCGTTGATGACGAAAAAGTTATCAATCGATTTGCGGCCGACATTGATCTGGAGAATGACATTGACCAGACCTACTTGACTGAACAGATGTCAAAGGCGCTGTCAAAGATCAACCGGAAATATCGTGAGGTTTTGGTACTACGCTTTATGGAAGACAAAAGTTATGAGGAAATTTCCGGCATTCTGAAAAAACCCGTCAGTACGGTTGGCACCCTCCTGCGTCGTGCCAAGGAGAAATTGAAGCTAGAACTTGCTAGATCAAGTACTTAAACATATGAAAGATTTATCCAACCAAGTCATTAAGGAAATTAAAGGGAAGAAACTACATCCCAAATCAAAGAGTCATTTTATTCTGAAGAATGTTCTGTTTTGGTGTGCCTTCGTGCTTTCGATTGGAATAGGTATGATTGCATTCAGTGCTTTTCTATTCCGGGTCATGAGTAACGATTGGGGTATTTATCGCCACCTTGGTCGTGGTCCGTTGCCGCATTTCTTTCTGACCCTACCTTATCTTTGGATTATCGTAATGGCGCTTTTCGCCCTGCTGGCGATTTATACTTTTCAACACACCAAGGGATGGTATCGGCATAAACCAATTATTATCATAACCGCCAGTGTTGTTATCAGTGTCGTGGGCGGTACCTTTATGTTTATGGCCGGATACGGTGACAAGGTTGATTACAGCTTTTCGCATCCGCTGCCCGGGGTTATGTCCGGTCAACACCAGGGCGCCTGGAGTCATCCGGAGCTGGGGTTGCTGGGCGGAGAGATTGTGGCGCTCGAAGATGAAAAAGTCTTTATTCTGCAGGATTTCGGTGAGAAGGAATGGACAGTAATTTTCATCGGAATGCATCTAAAGAAGCCGTTGACAGTCGGTGACGAAATCAAAGCCATCGGCGAAATGACCGGGGAATGTGAGTTTGAAGCAGTTGAGATTCGTCCCTGGCGTATGCACCCGTATTTGGATGTTCCGGGGCTGCAAGGGCGGGCTTTGCCGCGGCGAGTGAAATAACTAAATTCAGGCGGCGTATTATTGGTGAAGGCCTCCCGTAGGGAGGCAGGGCCCTAGATTAGTTATTAGTTGTCAGTTGCTAGTTTTTGGAACCTAGCAACTTACAAATCAATCTATGAAAAAAAATAAAATAGTCATTCCGGTGGTAGCAGTTGCGATTGCGGCTGCGGCTATCGGAGCCACCACCTTTGTCTATGCCGGTGAGAACGGATTCGGTTTCGGGGGCCCGATGGGTCCCGGCGGCGAAAATCACGATGAAATGATAGCGGCGATGGAGAGCGGAGATTATGACACCTGGAAAGATCTGGTTACTTCTCGAGCAGAGGAGTTCGCCAGCGAAGATAATTTCAACAACATGAAGCAGGTGCATGATCTGATGGCTGAGGGTAAGGTCGAAGAAGCCGATGCCTTGCGCGAGGAACTGGGTATGCCCGGGCACAAAGGTCACGGCATGCCGGAGGAAATGAAGGCTGTTCGGGAAGCTGTTGCCAACAATGATTATGAAGCCTGGAAAACAGCCATGGAAGAAAGTGTAGTCAATCGTCTCGATGAACTTGAAGGTAAAATAAATGAAGGCACCTTCAACAAGCTAGTCGAGGCGCACCAAGCGATGGAATCAGGGGACATGGATAAGGCGAAGGAAATCAGAGATGAGCTTGGTTTCCCGGGCGGACCTGGTCGGCACCGCGGCGGTGGTATGGGACGAGGAATGTCAGATAGCGAATAAATTCAAATAAAAAACAGGTCGGATGTTGTCCCCGGCCTGTTTTGTTTTACAGCTGCCCGATTAGTTTGCCAACAATCACTCCCAGCCCGATTGCGATACCGCCGATTACCAGCATCTCCAGGGCGTGCTGCCAGACTTTGACCCGGAATACCCTGGCGTTGATAACGCCGAGAGTAAAAAGTGCTATCAGGGCAAAAGCAATTGCTGCCCAAAACGCGAACTGTTTGTCAAAAAAGAGATAGGGCAGGAGAGGGATGAATCCGGCCACAAAATATGATACGAACATGATCCCTGCACCGCGCCATTGGGATTTGTTTAAGATGTGTTTGCCTTCTGTGTACTCGGTGGCGGAGTGTTCGGAGATCAGACTTCCCGCACCCATCGAAAAAGCTTCCACAAAAATCAGAATCAAACCGGTTAGTAAAATAACTTTCGTATCCAGCCCGGCAACAGCCACACCAGAAATTAAACCTACGGTGGATACCAGGCTGTCTTCCACGCCAAATATAAAGTTGCGCAGGTAAAGTTTTTTCGTTTGTTTCAGATCTTCTTCCATAAAAGCCCTTTTATTCTACTACAAATAAACCATTTGGGAAACGCCCTTTTTTTGCTAATATGGAAGCAGAATCATTAAGCAAAAAATATGAGAAAAGTCTTCTTTTTTGTAATCCCTGCCATTATTCTATTTGGCTTCTGCTTGTTTATCCCCCAAGCCGGAGCGACAGTAACCGTTTCTTCCACGGCGCAGCTGGAAAACGCAGTGACCAACGCCAATGCCGGCGGTGATAAGACGATTTCCATTCTAGACGGAACTTATACTCTGAGTGACATGCTCTGGATAGATGCCAGCGGGGTAACGGTCAAGAGTTATTCCGGCAACCGGGGAAATGTTATCTTGCAGGGCAACGGCATGACCGGAGACGTCTCTCATATCTTCAATGTCAACGGCGACAATTTTACAGCCCAGGATCTAACTTTACAAAGAGTGGCCAATCACGCGGTGCAGCTGCAGCTTGATATTGACAATGTTGTTCTGAAAAATCTCCACATTCGGGATACCGGGGAACAGATGGTGAAAATAGCTTATGACGCCAGCCAGATGGATAAAAGTTCTGACAGCGGAATTTTGGAAGACAGCCTGCTGGAATATAGCGCCGGGATCGGCCCGCAATATTACATCGGCGGGATTGATGGCCATAATACCAAAAACTGGATTGTGCGCCGCAACACCTTCAAATCGATCCAAAGCCCGGGTGAAGATGTCGCCGAGCACGCGATTCATTTCTGGTCCGATTCGTCCGGCACTCTCGTTGAGAGAAACTTGATAATGAATTGTGACCGGGGGATCGGTTTCGGGTTGGGGGAGCGGGGGCATAGTGGCGGTATCATTCGCAACAATATGATTTACCATAATTCCGGCGGGGCTTTTGCTGATGTTGGTATTGATTTACAGTCAGCTTCCAGTGCCAAGGTTTACAACAACACAATTTTCCAGGAGCACAGCTACGACAACGCGATTGAATATCGTTTCAGCGATACCTCCGGAGGCCTAATTGCGAATAATCTTGCTAACAAAGCTATTACCTCACGAGACGGCGGGTCGGCAGATGTTTCTCACAATGTTACCGATGCTGGCTCGGGCTGGTTTGTTGATCCCGGTGCCGGCAATCTCCGTTTATCATCGTCAATTTCTCAGGCCGTGAACCAAGGCTTGGCAATAGAAGGTTTGACCGATGACTTTGACGGGCATGTGCGGCCTTACGACGGCGGTTATGACATCGGCGCCAACGAGTACGGATCGACTGACAGTGGCGATGGGACTTCCTCGGGTCCGGGCCCGAAAATTGTTGCAACTACGGGGCCGGGAGAAATCACCAAGCTGCGAGTCTATGACCCGCACGGCATTGATCAGATCGGAGAAGTCTCCGGACTGTTCCCTTCCGGTTATCTGGGCGGTGCCGGCGTAGTTTCCATTGACGCCACCAACAACGGCGTCAAGGATCAGGTGGTAGTCTTTGCTCTGACTAACGGCGGTCCGCAGGCCCGGGTTTTCGGCATCAAAGATGACGGCACCCTGCCATTTTTGGGTCAAATGTTCGTTTTTAATGAAAGCATCCGCGACGGTCTTAGTATGACGGTCGGAGATTTTGATGATGACGGTTTTGATGATGACATTGCGACTTGTCTCACCGGCAACACCGCTCCGGAGGTATTGGTTTACAAAGACGCTCGCGGAGTTGACAACTGGGAAAAGATCGGGCAATTCCGGGCGCCATTCGCTTCCGTGGGCTGCAACCTCGGCACCTTCCAGTACGATGACCGCGCTGATGAAATTCTCATATCGCCTCACCACGGTCCCGCTGATCCGAACGTCTATATTTTCACCGTCGGCGGCACTTTCAAGAAAATATTCCGCGCTTATGGCCCGGGTGTTGTCAACGGTGTTACTCCTTCCGGAATCGGGGAGAGGATTTACACGACTCCGAATAACGGCTCCTCGCACGTCAGAGTTTTTGACAAGAATGGTAACCCCAAGAACTTCTGGTGGGTTTATCAGCGCCATGTCATCGGAGATTTCATCAATGTGGCAGGAGACATTGACCGGGACGGAGTTGATGAAATTCTCACGTCTCCTTTCGGAGCCAACGGTCCACATATTCTATCGTTTGAGCCTTCCGGCAAGGCCCGTACTTTTCCGCGCTTCTTTGCCTTTGATGAAACCAAGCGGAACGGGGTTGGCATTGCCGTCATTGAAAACTGGCACGGAGCTAGCGGCGAATGAGCACTCAGCAGAGATCAATCAGCTGTGAGGGTGAAGAGATTGCTTACCAGGAAAAAGTCAGTGCTCGTGCCAAGCGGGTCTGCTTAAAAATTTCACCCGCGGGAGAAGTTGTTGCCAGCCGACCCTGGTGGGTAAGTTCACGGCAGCTAAAAAACTTTGTCAGAGCTAAGAGTGGCTGGTTGCGGTCCAGGCTGAATATGATTAAACAAGCCGCCAATAATCCTTTACTCAGGATTGACCGCAAAAGCTATTTGCAGTATAAAGAAGAGTCGCGTCAATTCATAAAATCCCGAGTCGATCATTTCAACCGGCGATATGGTTTCAAATACAATCGTGTTGCTATTCGCAATCAACGCTCACTGTGGGGAAGCTGTTCCCAGAAAAGAAATCTGAATTTCAACTATAAGCTTCTGTTTCTACCTGCTAGAATAGCTGACTATATAGTTGTACACGAGCTCTGTCACCTTCAGGAACTCAATCATTCCCCGCAGTTTTGGCAGCTGGTGGCCAGAACCATTCCGGACTACAAAGAGCAACGGAAAACTTTGCAAGAACTAATCAAAAACTGATGGCTAAATTTGAACATCATCATAAATTCAAAGCCTGGAGTCTCCTGGGCGTTATTTTAATTGTTGCTATTTTTATAGCCCTGCTCTGGTTATGGCAGAAGCCTAACGAGGCAGAGGTTCCGCCACCGGCAGAATCAGAAAATTCGCCAGTGGTTTCGACGTTTGAAGAATCAGAGCCAGAGCCGGAATCGGAGCCTGAGCCGGATGAATTTGAGGTTCCTGATTCCTATAGTCTGGCTGTACCTTTTTCCTCACAGGCCCCCTTCGCCGATTGGGGACAGCCGTATCAGGATGCCTGTGAGGAAGCAGCTGTCCTAAATGTCCATTATTTCTACGAGGGAAAGGAATTTACGAAAAAAACAGCTGATCAGGAAATATTAGATTTCATCGATTTCGAAAACTCTTACCTGGGTTTTTATCGTAGCACAACCACTGCACAGTTAGCTGAAGTAATAAAGGCGTATCTAGGTTACGACCGAGTTGAAATCATTGAGGATCCAACTCCGGAAGATATCAAGCGCCAGGTTGCCCAGGGCCGCCCGGTGATCGTGCCGGCAGCCGGCCGGGAGCTTGGCAATCCCAACTTCACGCCGCCCGGTCCTTTATACCATATGTATGTTGTCCGCGGCTACGACGAAAGCTCTTTCTATACCAACGATGTCGGCACACGTATGGGAGAAAACTACCGCTATGATATTGACACGGTAATGAATTCAATCAGTGACTGGAATGGGGATGACGGCTTGAGCGGAGAGAAGCGGGTGATTGTTATCTATCCCTGAGGGTGATATCATTAATTTATGAGCAAACGCGTTTACCATCGCTATGTGTTTCGTCGCAAAGTCGTTTTTTTCGTCTCCTTGGCAATTATCGGGGGCGTTTGTTTTGTCTATGGCTGGTGGTATTTCAGCCAACCAGCCCGGGTTGAAATTACCAGCGCACCTGGTGATGCTTTGATCGAGCTAGCCGGCGTGGAGCAGGCAACGGGGGAGCTGGTGACAACAGCACCGGCCGGTGAATATACCCTAACTGTTACCCGTCCGGGTTTTGCTGAGCATTCAGAGTCAGTTGAGCTGAAAGCTAATAAGTTGTTTGGCAAGCAAATAAATTTGAAACCGAACACATATAGTTTTTCTCTTCAGTCCGATCCGGAAGGGGCCGATTACGAGATAACTTTGCCGGACGGATCCAAGCGTAACGGCGAATTGCCCTTTGTAGAAAGTTTATCAGCCGGACAAATGCAAGTGAAACTTACCCTGGAAGGATACCAAGATTTGGCAAGAGAATTCTTTCTTGACCAGGATAGCGATCAGATCTGGCGCCTGGATCAGCCAGATCAACTACTGCTTAGTCAGCGAACTATCGGACCAGTTCCTTCGCCAAAGGGAGTTGATTTTTCTCCGAATGGCAGTGAGATTTGGGTGACTTCACTGATGAATCCGAAAGCTGGTGTTTTTGTGTTCAATGCTAAGACGGGTGAACAAATAAAGAGTATTAATTTGAATGATCAGGGAGGAGTAGAGGTCATTTTCTCGCCTGATGGTTCCAAAGCCTATGTCAGCCAGATGGAATCGGGCACGATCTATGAGATTGATGCGGAAAATTACGAGATCCTACGTGAACTTACCACCGATAGTACCTGGTGCAAGGTAATGGAATTTTCGCCTGACGGCAATTATCTGTATGTGGCCAATTGGTCCGGGAACAACGTCAGTAAAATATATTTGAAGTCCGGAGAAGTGGAGTTGATCCCGACAGTTGGAACTCCACGAGGATTATACGCCACCGCTGATGGTCGTTATCTTTATGTGGCCGGCTTCGACAAAGGCGAGATCGAGAAAATTAACCTGGACGACGGCTCCAGCGAAATTTTACTAACTACTGGTGGCGCCATGCGCCATTTTGTCGCCGATGAAGACCGCAATATTCTGTTTGCCTCCGATATGGCCGACAATTCCATTTTCAAAATTGACCTGACCACTGACGAAGTCACTAAATTTGCTACTACTGACAATAATCCCAATACGATAGCTTTGACACCGGATGGGAAAGTTTTGTTTGTTTCCAACCGGGGAGTAAATGCGGCGGAGTCATACTATGTCCCTGGCCCGGAGTGGGGTTCTATACAAGTTTTTGATACCACCACGGGCGAAATGTTGGACGCCGTTGTCGGTGGCAACCAACCGACGGCTCTGGCAGTTTCAAAAGACGGCAGATACTTGGTGTATTCCAACTTCCTGGATGCCGATTTAGAGCTTTATGAAATCCCGTCATATGAAGAGTTGGTGACGGGCGATGGTGGACGCTCCGAAGTTTACAAAAAAGAGCTGATAAAGTGATTTCGTGCTACAATATAAAAAACATTAAAAACAACAATATGCTATCCAAATTCCCAATTGATCTCGACAAAGTCGATCCAGAAAAGATCGATCAGGAGATCCTGCGCGCTGGCATTATTGCCGAGCTGGATGCCACCAGTTTCTACGAGCAGTTGGCTGCCAAGGCCCAGGATGAAAACATCAAGAAGGTTCTTCTTGACATTGCTAAGGAAGAAAAAACTCACATGGGCGAGTTTCAGGCGATGCTGCTCAGAAAAGATGAGGAGCAGGTGAAAGAAATGATCGAAGGCAAAAAGGAAGTTGAGGAATTAGCAGGGGAATAACAATATGAGTTCACAAACAAAACTAATCATAATTGGTGTTATTTTTGTCAGCTTGGTTGTTGCCGGTTTTGGCTGCGAGCAAAATCTGGGCGAGGACGATCTGAGCTACGTGTCCGAAGAAGCCAATGTTCAGGAAAACACTGCTAGCGGCAGTGACGCTCGGATAATCTTTTTGCATCATTCTACCGGCGAAGTTATTTGGGAAGGTGGTGTACCCGAGTGGTTTGATGAGTACAATTCAGAAAACGATACCGATTACCAAATTACTGCCCAGGATTTTCCGAAGGACTCACCTTACGGTTGGGAGAATTATCCGTATGACTACTGGAATATCTGGGTTGATCACGCCGGAAACTCTCCCTACAAATCCGAGCCGACTCTGGAAATTCTCGCTAGCGATTATAACGTTATCGTGTTCAAGCACTGCTTTCCGGTCAGTGACATTGAACCGGATTACGGACCCGGCGAAGTTGATTCCTCGGAAAAGACGTCGGCCAACTACAAGTTGCAGTATGATGCTCTCAAAGATAAGATGCACGAGTTCCCGGAGACCACCTTTGTTGTTTGGACCGGGGCCGCTCAGGTTGCCGGCGCTACAGAAGCGGATTACGCGCAGCGGGCACAAGAGTTTTTTAACTGGGTCAAAAATGATTGGGATGAAGCAGGAGATAATATCTATATCTGGGATTTTTATGAACTGGAAACAGAAGGCGGCTTGTATCTGACCAACGCCAACGCCGCTGATCCTTACGATTCTCATCCGTCGCCCTCGTTCGCCACCAAGGTTGCGCCACTTTTTGGGCAGCGCCTGGTCGACATCATCGCAGGGCGAGGAGATAATACTAGCCTAACCGGAGAATAAACACATGAGAAGCAAAGTATTTTTGTCCGTGGCCGTGTTAATAATAGCTGGCCTGGTTTTTTGTTTCAGTTACGGCGAGGCCAGGGCCGATGACTCCCAGCGGGTGTTGACTTGCCTGGGGGATAGTGTCACCCACGGCTATCCTTACGTTGGCACCAGTAAGACTTATCCGGCCAAGTTACAAGTCAGCCTTGATAACCAGTACGGATCCGGGAAATATGATGTAGTAAATAGAGGTGTGAGTGGGTACCGGGCGGATCAGGTTTTGTCTGATTTGCAAAGCAAGGGTTGGCTTGATACTGATAATCCAGATGCCGTTCTGCTGATGGTTGGCGGTAATGATCTGAACCAAGGCCAGTCCATTTCATCCACGGTGGCGGAAGTGCAGCAGATAGTCGATTATGTCAAAGCGCATACGAATGCCGATGGCAGCACACCTCAGGTTTTACTCTCAGCTTTCATTCCCAATAACATTGCCGGGCCTTTCGGCAGTTCCTATATGAATCTTTACAATAACACGCTGGCGAGTGATATTAGCGGGGAAGATCTGTGGTTTACAGACAACTGGATTGATTTCTATGACACTGGAACCGGGGAAGCAAAAACAGATCTAATGTCCGATGATCGGCACCCGAACGGGGCCGGTTATACGGTCATGGCTGAGAACTGGCTGGGGGCGGTCAATGAAAAAGTGAGTCCGCCTGATTCTAGTGGTGGCGATGATGGCGGTGATACTTCTGACATAACTACCGAGGATGGTTTGAAGTTAAATCCGCACATAGTTGTTTCTTCCGGTCCCGGCGAAGCCACCCGTCTAAAAGTCTATACTCGCTACGGGTTTCCGGTTACGACTGATATCAATGATTTGTTCCCGGCCGCCTATCTGGGGGGCGCGGGGGTAGTAGCTATTGACGGTAACCAAAACGGTGTCAAAGATGAGGTTTTGGTGTTCGCCGCCAGTGATGCTGGTCCGCAAGCCCGGGTTTTCGGAATCAGAGAGGGAGGGGACTTGTTACTAAAAGGGCAGATGTTCCTGTTTGATTCCAGTATTCGTGACGGCTTAAGTGCTACTGTTGGCGATTTTGATGATGATGGCTACGAAGATGATGTAGCTGCCTGTCTGACTGGTAATCAAACCCCCACCGTGCGCGTTTACAAAGATGCAACGGGTATAGATGATTGGGAAAAAATCGGCGAATTTTCGGCACCGTTCGGGCAGGTAGGATGCAATGTGGGAACTTTCCAGTATGATGATAAAGCTGATGAAATCCTGGTGGCGCCGCACCACGGCCCGGCTTGTCCGGCAGTCTATATTTACACTGTCGGCGGTACTCTGAAAAAGAATTTCATTGCCTACGGATCGGCGGTCAATAACGGCTTGACACCGTCCGGGATAGGCGACAGGATATATACAACTCCTAATAACGGCAGCTCGCACGTTGAGGCTTTTGACAAGAGCGGGACACGCAAAAACTTCTGGTGGGCATATCAGGAATATGTCCGGGGTGATTTCAAGAATGTTGCCGGCGATATTGACGTTGATGGCAAGGATGAAATTCTGATCTCACCAATCGGGGCCAACGGGCCGCAGGTTTTGGCATTTGAACCGGACGGACACTGGCGCACTTGGCCAAACTTCTTTGCCTTCGGTGATGAAACCTTGCGCAACGGCGTAGGTGTGGCCGTGATGGAGAATTGGTACGGAAAAAACTAAATCATTAGTTAACAGAGGATTATATGAACAAACAAGGACTAACTTGGTTAATAATCGTAATCGTTATCGCCATTGCTGGCGGCGTCTTTCTGTGGTGGCTATACCAGAGCCCGGTAGCTGACGAAGTTGATACTGCGACGACAGATACTAGCAGCGAACAGTCTGAAGAAATGATGCCCGGCAGCGACCGGGATGAGCACGGTTGTATTCCCTCGGCCGGCTACGTTTGGTGCGAGGAAAAACAAAAGTGCCTGCGTCCTTGGGAAGAGGAATGCACACCCGGAGAAGATAGTGAGTCAGAAGACCCAGTATCTGCAATTCCCGATGACAGCCGGACGCTATTGACCTCCGAAAATATTCCGGAATATTGTGACCCCACTACTGACCTAGCAGCTTGTGAAGCGGAGACCTTCAATACTGATGCCGCAACGACGACTGTCCGATATACGAATGCAGAAAAAGGTATAGCGGTAGACATTCCGTACAATCCTGACTGGGGTAGTGCCAATTACAAAATTGAACCTTATGAGGAAGATGGAGATTATGTTTACTTTGGCCCGATGTCCCAGTTTGAGGGTGGCGGCTGGTCACGGCCATACTGGTTACTCGGATTTGTGGAGTCGAAATCAGCTGATGATCTCATTACCGAAATAAAATCCAGTCCGGATACCCTGGCCGGCGGTGAGCCGGAAAAGATTGACGTCAACGGCTTGGAAGTTGTCCAGTACCAGGAGATGGGACTGGGGACGCATTACATGATGGAGGTTGTTGGTGAAAAAGCCAACTATCGCTTTGTAGCTTCCAGTTTTGGGGACGAGCCAGAAGATGTCTGGACAAATCTGACTAATATAGTGGAAAGTGTAGAGTTAATCTAGTTTTAGAAAGGAGGGTTAAGATGGGCAAACATGATCCTGATATAACTGTCCTGGCGAGGAAATGCCTGCAGAAGATTTGGGAAACAGCCGGTCTGCGTGGCCGTTGCTGGGGCCTGAAATCAAAAAACCACCGGCGCAATCCTTATGTCGGTACTAACATCACCATGGCGCGCGGCGACGAGATGGTCACTGTTTCCTGCTCGGATGACAAACTGGTTTTGCACCAATTCAAAAAGGCGGAAATTACCGCCCTGGGCACAGAAGTCCGGGAGCGCTTGCTGGCTGAGGGTTTGCCGGTAGCGTAGTAAGCGGCCCTCAACTTATTTAAAGTCTGGGGGCTTTTTTGCTATAATTTAATTAAGTCTTAGATAAATCATATGAAACATACCCAGTTAATATTATCTGTCGTTGTAGCAATTAGTCTATTAAGTTTTGCCAGTGCTGCCGATGCCGGCACTGATTACTGGGAGGGTATTTTGGTGACGATGCCGGGAACAGGTGGAGCTTCGCAGGTCAGGACACTTGATAATTTTGGTGACCCCAAGCTAACCCCTGGTTTTTATACTTACGCGGAAAATCTGCACACGGGATTTAATGTTGCCACTGGTGACCTCAACGGTGACGGCTCAGAAGAAATCATTGTCGCGCCCAAAGCCGGGGGAGCGCCGCAGGTCAGAATTTTCGATGAGCTTGGGAATTCTCAGTTTACCCCTGGGTTTTATGCCTACGCGGAAAACCTGCGCTGTGGTGTCGATGTGGCAGCCGGGGATTTGAACGGGGACGGACGTGATGAAATAATCACGATTCCGGGAGAAGGTTGCTCCGGCCAGGTCAGGATATTCAACTACATCGGAGAACCGGTCTTGTCTGCCGGTTTCTTTGCTTACGCTACAAATGTCCGGTCCGGTTTTAGGGTTACGTCCGGGGATCTGAATGGCGATCTGATAGACGAAATCATCACCGTTCCGGAAAAAGGTAATCCGGCCCAAATTAGGTACTTTGATTACAACGGCGAGCCGCAGTTCACACCCGGCTATTATGCCTTCGGGATTCTTCCGACAGGAGCGGATGTAGCTGCTGGAGATCTCAATTACGACGGCCAGGACGAGGTGGTGGCAGTTCCCGGGCCCGGGTATCCGGCGCAGGTCAGGATTTTTGATTATACCGGGGAGCCGACTCTAAATCCTGGTTTCTATGCCTATCCCCAGAACGTTACATCGGGTTTCCATGTCGCCGTTGGTGATTTTGATAAAAACGGCAGTAGTGAAATTGTCACCTCACCGCGGACAGGAGCCTCGGCGCATATTCGCACCTTTCGCTACAACGGGGAGCCGGTTTTTTCGCCGGGATTTTTCGCCTACAACGAGCAGCTACGGATCGGGGCGGATGTGGCGGTGCTGAATATTTTCTCGGGTGCTAACGTCAATGTTAACGGCGATCTGGTTTACTGGGATCAGGATGCGGGGATGGCCACGGTAGAAAATTACGGCGGTCTTTTTTATACCGTTAAGCCTTTCTGGTATGAGCTCGTCAGCGGTGACAAGATCCAAGAGTTCGAAAATGCAGAGAGTCAGTCGGTGGAGCGTTTTCTACGCGATAACCGGATCAGGATAATTCCTATCCTCTCCAATGAACAGCATCGACAGCCGCTGGCTGACATCATCGGGGATCCAACCAGGCGGGAGCGGCACGTGAACGACATAGTAAATCTGGTTTTGGAAAACAATTATGACGGCATCAGTATTAATTATGAGAATCTAGAAGCTCAGGATAAAAATAATTTCACGACTTTCATGGAAGAGCTGGCGGATAGCTTGCATTACAACGGCAAATTGTTGGCGGTTCATCTGCATGCCAAAACATCCGAGCCCGGCACTTGGGGCGGACCGCAAGCGCAGGACTGGTCGGCACTGGGCGCAGTTTGTGACCAAATGAAAATCATGGCGTACGATTACAGTTGGTCAACCTCAACGGCCGGACCGATTGCTCCGTATAACTGGGTTAATCAGGTTTTGGAACACGCTGTAGACCTGATTCCGCGCGAGAAAATATATTTAGGGATTCCTCTTTACGGCTACGACTGGGTTGATTCCATGGGCGAAGGATTGACTTATACCCAAGCAAGAGAACGGGCAAGTAAGTTCCATGCCCAAATTCGCTGGAGTGATGAATACCGGACGAATTATTATGATTACTATGATCACGGAGTCAGGCATGATGTCTATTTTGCCAACGCGCGCAGTACCGAACAGCGCTTAGAGCTGGCTAAAGACTACAGCATCGGCGGAGTGGAATTTTGGCGTTTGGGTGGTGAGGATCCGGAAACATGGCGTATGGTGGAAGAGGTTTTCTAGATAAAAAAGTAGAGGTGACGCCTCTACTTTTGGTTTGGGTTGATATCTGTTATAATTGTACAAAAGCTAATAAATGAAAAAATATGGATAAACATCTAAAGATCGTTTTAGTTGCTGGGTTTTGTGCTGCCTTCGCGGTCGGCGGAGTTTTGGTGACTTTTACAGCTCAAGGTGCTTCCAATCTTAGTGACGCCGCGTCACTTAGTCAAAACAACAATTTCACCGGTCTGCAAAACAAGTTTCCCAAAGGCATTTTTATAGGAGAACAAGGTAGCGGCGGTGTCACTTACTTCAACGGTAGCATTGTCAATGCCACCACGGATGAAGCCGGCAATGACAATCCGGTCACCTTCGGTGACAATGTCCGCATTGACGGCATGATTACCCGTGGCGCTGATGCCAGTAGTCCGGTCTGGATTGGCAGTGGTCTTAAAATCGACGGTGATGTTGAGGGTTTAGGTATCAGCGATGTGGATGGTTTGCAGGATGACCTGGATGGCAAGGCCGATGCCTCGCACAATCATGACGGGCGTTATTACACCGAAAGTGAGTCCAATTCCCGTTATTATACTAGGACTCAAGTCAGCAACAACTTCGTCGGTAAATCTTCTCCTGCTTGGGATGCCCAGAGCGGGCGAATTTCTTTGCCTGGAGCAGCCTTTATGCCAGAGAATAGCGATGCTTATACCGTGGCGGAGTACAACACGGCTTCGGTTCTTTATCTAGATGGGGGGGGAGCAGAGCGGAAATTTTTTGCTCCTTTGCAGCTTCCAGATGGAGCTACTATTACAAGTATAACTCTTGATTTCTGGCAGAACGGAATCTCCGAAACTATAACAGCCAAGCTGCGGCGGACTTCTTTCTCTGGAGCCGGTGGCTACACTGATGCTGAGGTTACATCTTCTGATCAGGGGGCTACTGGAGCAAGTGTTACCGATACGACTATTGATAATCCTACCGTGAGTAATGACAGCTACGCTTATGCAATTGAGGCTGATTTTTCTGATGACTCCAAGGGTGTCAATCTGCGCCTGGTCGGGGTCGAGGTAACTTATACATTTACGTCACCTTATTAAAATAAAAAGTATGCAAATCTATACCAAAGCTGTTTTAGTAGCAGCGATTTGCGCCGCATTTGCCGTGGGCGGGGTTTTTATCCTGAGAAAACGGAATCCGTCCGCGACCTATTACCAGTCGCCTTTTTATCCGTGGTTGCCCCTGCTTTTCCTGCTTTTCAGTATCTGGATTCTGGGGTATCTCATCGTCAATCAGCCCCAGGA
>CAZLGC010000014.1:0-21360 GCA_964559275.1 uncultured Candidatus Saccharibacteria bacterium | reverse complement strand
CGGCTTAGTAATGTTGGGGCGGTTGATATAGAGCGGTGTGACCGGTAGGGTAAAATTTTTGGGACCAAGTTCCTTCAATATTCTTTCTCCGGAGCGTAAAATTATCTCGGCCCGTTCCTTATTTTCGATCACCTTGCCGTCCCCCAGAAAACTCGTCTGCCCAAAATTTTCACCGATTTCCTTTTGGGAAGACAGATATTCCCCTCCGACAGCAGCCCCGGCGGCCTTCTCTGATAGCTTGGACAGCTCACCAACAAAATATTCGCAGTCTTCATCCCTACAAATCTTAGCATAGAACAAGTCTCTGATATTCTCCAACAAAATCACATAGGGCTTATCGAAATCAGCTGATTCGTATATTTCGAATCGGGTCAGGCCGACTACCGGCACCTGCCAGGCGTAGGCCATAGCATTGGCACTGGCCACCCCAATACGAATACTGGTAAAAGAACCCGGACCGGTGACACAAAAAACCGTCTGCGGCTTATGACTCGAGATCCGTAGCAATTTGTCAATTTCCGGCTGCAATTTACGGGAAAGATCCTGGCCATTCGGCCATTCTCCGAAGGAAATGACGCCTTTGCTGTCCCCCAGCGCCACCAGCGCTTTGTCTCCACTGGTATCAATAACCAAATACATAAAAATATCTTGTGATTTACATTTTGTCAGGTTTATTCTATCATTAAAAAACGGGTTTTAAAAGCTCTTTTGTTTTAGTTGTAATGAAAAAAAGGAACATCTTCTTTTTAATCCTGACCATTATCGGCGTAGCGCTGTTTGTATTTTTGGTACAAAGCATCGGTTGGGACAAAATCAAAGAGGCTTTCACCATGTTCACCTGGTGGCAGTTTGTGATTTTGGTGGTATCTTTTTTCATTTGGCTGATTTTCATCAGTCGCTCCACGATGGTAATCTTGAAAGCTTTCGGGCACCGGATTTCTTTCAAGAAAATGTACCCTCTTGTATGTATTGCCTTCTCAGTCGGATACGTTACGCCGGTTCCCTACACTGGCGGCGAGCCAGTGCAGGTTTACCTAATGTATAAACGAAATCACGTTCCGATCTCAGCTGCAACTACAGCCGTAATTTTGGAACGGGTAACTAGACAGATAATGGCGCTGTTGGTTATTCTCGCCGGTGTCGTTCTCGGTCTCGCGACAGTCGATATGTCTTGGATAACCAGGTTTATCCTGATCGGTCTGATGGCGTTCTTCCTGTTTGTTCTCTGGGCCTACTTTGCCAAATCAATTTCCGGAGAGGGTTTTCTTCAATTCATGATCCGCTTTCTGCACTTGAAGAATCTAAAAATTGTGAAGAAACCTAAAGCCGCCCGAGTTATCCAAAACATTGACCGCTGCACCACCAATTTCCTGACCTCCCACGGCAAGCCTTTTTGGATCTCGATGGGCTATGCGACCCTTTCTACCGCCATCATGGTAGGACAGCTCATACTGGTTCTATACTTCATGGGATACAAACCGACTCTAAGCGGTGTTTTGCTGCTGTATATGTTCACCAACTTGGTAACCTTGATACCAACGCCGGCGATGCTGGGAACATACGAAGCCGGTGGTATGGCCGTTTTCGCCATTGAGGGCCTAGGCGCTGGTTTTGGCTTGGTGTTCAGTTTGATAATGCGCATTGCCAACGTCTTTGCCATCCTGCCCGGGCTGTTCATGTTACCATACTACGGACTTACGATCAGGGAAGCGGTCGTGAATGGCAAGGGCCTGCGTAAGAAAGTAGAAGATCTGGTTCCGATAAACCAAAACAACCTGAACAAAACCCCGCTTGATAATATCAACCATATTTTCAAAAATGGCGACAATAAAAAAACTCCTTCCGGAGAGGGCTGAGTTTAGATAAAGACTACCAAATTCGCTTGGCGATGACACCCGCTATTCTGAGGGTGTCTTTAAAATTATTGTAGTAGCTTTTGATATCATCGCTGTAGATAGTCTCAATTTTGGTGGTGACAATCCGGAATTTCTGACGAGCCGCCCGGATAATGAAATCGGTCTCCGCTTCATAGCGCCCCGGGTGCCAGGGAATTTCTTCCAATACTTCCCGGCGCACTAAGCGAAAGCCGGACTGGGAATCGGAAATACGCTGCCGCGCCGCCAGCGAAATCAGAGAAGATGATAATTTGTTTGAAAATTGGCGCAGAGCCGGCATATCACGCCGGTCGCTCATCCGACCACCGATAATGATGTCCGCATCAGATTTTCCCTGGGCTTTTTGGAGCTTCATTATGTCAGCCGGATTGTGTTGGCCATCACTATCTATGAAAACTGCGAAATCGGCCGGTTTATTTCTTAAAACATAGTCAATTCCAGTCTTGAGAGCCCAGCCCTTACCTTTGTTTTCCGAATGCGTCAGGACCCGGATGCCAGGAACCTGTTTTACCAATTTAAGACTATTATCGGTGCTGCCATCATCAATGTAAACTATAGCGGTAACATACCGCTTTATTTTCTCCAGAACGTCTCTCGCTTTGTGCCCGGGATTATATCCCGGGACGATGGCAACTGTTTTCATTTGTTTTTTGTGAAAAGCCAAATCCGGGCTGGCTCCCCCAGCAGAACAATATCCTTACTTTTATCCGAACGAAGCTCTTTTGGAATATTCGCTTCGACGCAACTGATATCAGAATTAAGTAGTATCAGGCGGCCGCCTGGCGACAACAAACGGTCAGCTTCAGCCAGAAAACGCGGGAGCAGCACGGGGTCTTTGTCAATTTTCTTACCAAAGGGCGGATTGGTAACAATGACATTTACCGATGATTCCGAAAGCGGGATTTGGAGCGCATCCCAGTCTTTAATCTCAACATTGTTGCGGTCGCCAGTGTTGATCGCAGCCGCCGCCCGGGCTTGTTCGCTGGTGTCACTGCCGATTATTTTATTGGCTGGTGCAACCCGTGCTCTTTCTGCCAGAATTGTCCCGGCACCACAGAAAGGGTCGAGAAATATATCACCTTCGTTGGGCTTACTTAGTTCAACCAATGCGTAAGCCACGGTCGGCTTTAGGGAGCCAGGAATATCGGCCTGTTTGTATTTGCGATTGCTGAAGTATTTGTCAGTGAGGCGCAGAGACAAATACGTTTGGCCGGTTTTGAAAAGACGGATATCGAACTCCAGCTTAGCTTTGCCCCGGACCGGCTTCCAGCGGCGAAATTTTTGGTCAATAGCTTTACTGACTGTCTGTTCCAGGTCAGCGCGCCGGAAATTCCAGCGGCCATATAGGTGCGCAAACACTTGGAAATTGGTATGTTTGGGTTTGCTGTAAATCTGGGCGTGATAACTAAGAGCGTCGTCAAAGGAGTTTTTTTGGACTAATTCTTTGATCGCGGTCAGGGTGGAACGACTTTTCTCGAAGCCATCCTGGTCAAAAATTACATAAAAAATATCCTCCACCGAGCGCAGATCCAGTAACCGACGGGGGTGACCGTTATAATTTAGCAGCAAAAAACCTTTTTCCTGCCTAACAATTTCAAAATCAGACAGCTTTTGCTTAATTTCCGCTGTTACGATATCCTCCAGGCCTTTTACGCAGGTTAGAAGCAACATATCTTTACTTTACCAGTCCGGGGGTGATTTACAAAGAGAAATCTGCTATAATTATATCAGTGAAATTTCAGTTTCAGTTATTAACAGTTACAAATGCCCTGGCCATTTCCCTTTAACATTGTAATCATACCGATTATTGTTTTTGCTGTGGCGCAAGGACTGAAAATCGCCACCCGCTCCTTGGGCGGCGCCAAGGGCATCCGCGCCATCGCCGCCTATGGCGGCATGCCTTCCGCTCACACCGCTTTCACGACTTCAATGGCAACTTTGGCCGGACTGGTTGCCGGATTCAACTCGGTTCCATTTATGATTACAGTTGTGATGGCTCTTTTGATTATACGCGATGCCCTGGGCCTGAGAATGCATCTTAGTGAACACAGCCGCGTTCTGAATCGAATGATAAAAGAAGCCGACGGTGTTGAGGAAAAGAAATACCCCTTCCTGGGCGAACGCCTAGGCCATACTCTACCGGAGGTTATGGTCGGCGCCTTAATCGGAATCGGCCTTACAGCAGTATTGTGGTGGTTATTTGTGTAGGATATAAAAACACACCGTTGTTGCGGGGTGTTTTTTTATTTAAGGCCCCCAAATTCCTTTTTCTTCTTCAGCAATGCAAGCGTATCCCTGGCACTATCCTCAGTATTTTGCATCTTTGTTATCATCTCAAATCCGTCTTTCCCGAAAGCTTTAGTCAGGGCATGCCCCAGATCTACCAGATGTCCCTTGAACACCGCCCGGCGCAGCAACTTTGTGACGTCATCCGGAGCCGGGTATTCTTTGGGCTGAGTGCGGGAAACCTCCGACTCAATTAATCGCTGCACCTTGATTGGTCCCGGATAGTCACCCTTAAGTATGGTATATTCCCCGCGGCCCTTCCGCGGAAAGAGAAAAAATTGCCGGCCAGGTTCAATATCAATTTGTTCCGCACCAAGTTTCTTGGCAAGTTTGGAGTGAGCTTTAACTTCATTTCTGAACATCCGTGAACGCACCAGAACATCATCGAAATATTCATGGCAAAGATCTTCGGTTACCGCTTCGTCCAGCCCCGTCAACAGGAAACGTTGGTCGCCTTGCCTGGAGCGGGTTTTTAGCCCTACTCTATGCTGGTGTGGTGTCAAAGTCTGGCCCGATTGATCCACATAAAATGACTCATAAGCGGATGCATGCACCATTTCATGGAATATAATTTGAGCAATCCAGATTTCCGGCAGATCATCCCTGTCCAGTTTTATAAATAAATTACCCTCTTGACCGTCATAGAAAGATGTTTCTATCCCGAGAGCATCTGCGTCTTTATCGCTAATTAGGTGAATCCGTGATTCGTCAATATCCTGGTGTCGCAAACCGAGCTCGGCTTTCTTTTTGGCTAAGTATTTGTTAGCCATTTCGATAGACCGACGCTGGATTTCATTTTTATCTATTTCCACCTTCTCTACCCCTTCCATTAACTCCGACTTTTTCCGGCCGGAACGACGGCCTTCAAGATGATCTTTGACTAAATTCTTGGCTTTATCGGAAATCTTGCCTTTTATTTCTATCGGCTTCGATTCTGTGTCGGGAATAGGTATCGACTCTTCATTGTGGGAAAAACGTCTTAACATATAACCAAAATTACTTGGGTAAAATTCGGCGGATTTCATCAGGGTCATTCCACTTAATCTTCTTACCTCTCGGTCCCATCATAATCTTTTCCGCGCCTTTGCCCGTCACAAGAACAATGTCATCGGGAGAGGCATTATCAAGGACAAACTTCAGGGCTTGGCGTCGGTCAAGAATGCGCCAGGCGTTTTCTTTTTCTTTCTTACCGATTTTAACGGCTCCGGCAAAGACATCATCAATAATTTTCCGTGGATCTTCATCATAGGGATCCTCGTTGGTGACGACGACGTAATCGGCGTATTTGCCGGCAAGCTGGCCCAGGATCGGACGCTTGCGTTTGTCGCGCCCACCGCCTTGGGATCCGAGTACGGACCACAGCTTACCCTTAAGGAATGGCTTCACTGTTTGATATACATTTCCCAGAGCATTGGGAGCATGAGCGTAGTCAACTATTACAGTGAATGGTTGCCCGCCGTCAACTAATTCCATGCGGCCAGCGACCGGTTCAATTTCCGGGATTACTTCCTGGATTTTTGCTAATGACAAGCCCTGACTAAGCCCGATAGCAATAGCGGCCAACAGGTTATAGACATTGAAGCGACCGACCAGGTTGCTTTCTATCTCACGGGTCTCAATAGGAGCTGAGCTAGTAACATAAGACAACGTGAAGGAAGTCCCTTGCGGAGTCAGTTTGATATCTTTGGCCTGCAGATAAGGCAGACCTTCCGGGCAATGGCCATCGATTCCGTAGACAATGTTCCTTTCACAATCAAAACTCAGAAAATAGCCACTGTTCTTGTCATCACCGTTGACGATAGTACATTTGTTCACACCTATTTTGCAGCTCTTGGCCGTTTTTCTAAAAAGTTCGCCCTTAGCTTGCTTGTATTTTTCAAATGTCCCATGAGCTTCGATATGCTCGGGAGTAAGATTTGTAAAAACAGCCACATCGTAATTGATACCCACGTGACGAAACTGCTTGATGCCTTCTGAGGTCGTCTCGATAACAGCGTAACGGCATCCGGCCTGCACCATCCGCCGCAACAGTTGCTGATTCTTGAACCGACCCTGCATTCCCTGCTTCGTCAAATTCTCCCACTCCTGATTTCCGATCTTGAAATTGATGGTGGTGGTCATCCCGACCTTCCGGCCGGTGGCTTCCAGGATCTTGGCGGCCAAATTGGCAGTAGTTGTCTTTCCATCAGTCCCGGTGATGCCAATGACTATAAGCTTCTCCGAAGGGAAACCATAAACCAAGGTCCCTAAAGCCGCCCACAGCCAGTGGTAGGCAGAAATTGCCCAGTCGGGAATAATTTTTCGGATAGAGTCTTTCATCTGGATTGTTACTTCTTGAACCTCATTACCAGTGTCATCAAATTGTACCAAAACTTGTTATACACAAAATCATAGGCGCCAACGTAACGAACCCGCTCGCCACCAAAGCCTTCCTTGAAACGAGTGATACCCGCCCAGGGATGGTCTTTGTCTTCGGCGGGCGCGACGCCATACAAATCGTATTTGGTAAATCCCTCCGACTTGGCATATTTCATTGCCTCCCACTGCAACAAATGCGGCGCCATGACATTGCGGTTTTCATTAGAAGAAGCTCCGTGTAGGTAGGTCGCCTTGTCCTTGAAAAAGGAAACGATATTCACCGCCAAAGTTTTCCCTTGGTATTCGGCGACGAAAAGCCTGATGAAGCCGGCCGGCGCCAGCGTATCCAGCATTGCCTGGTAGTATTCGCGAGGATGGATGTGAAACTTGTCCCGGGCCGAGGTTGTTTGCGCAATTTCGTAAAAGGTATCCAAATCTTTTTGCTCCGTACTCATCCGTACAGTCACCCCTTTACGCCCGGCCAGGCGGATATTGTAGCGCCACTTAGATTTCATTTGCTTGAGAACCTCTTCTTCTGGCAGCTGCAAATCAACCATGATTGTATCCCGCGGCTGGATCTCCTTTGGTGCTTTCACTTCGCCAAAGCTCTCCCAGTCCTTCTTCGTCACCAACGGATCAAACCGCCAAAACAGGCACCCTTCCACCTTAGCTATACCTTTGATTTTGGATTTGATATTTTGGAGTTGCTTTGATTTTGTCTCTTTGGGCTTTGAATTTGTAATTAGCCGTGGCGTATACAGATACCACTTACCTCCCGGCATATCATATTTCAGAACCGTCGCCGCCGCGACTAATCTATCGCCATCTCTGATTCCCAGCCGCCAAACTTTGAAGCCCGCCGCTTTCTGAAACTCCCCCCATTCATATGTCTGAGACAAAGAACCGCCCGAGTGACCACGGACGTATTCGTTGAGAGTTTTTTTATCTTTGTCCGTTAACTTGACTACCGTCATGAATTCTTCAAAGCGGCTTTTATTTGATCTTCAACTTTGAGAGCGGAATCAACATTTCGCAGCAGATCCCGGGCCTCACTTTCGGTATAGCCAAGATTCTGGAGAGCACCGATAGCTTCAGCTGCCGAGCCAACCGGTTTGCGCTCACCAGCTGCCGTAGCTTTGTCGATTTTGCTTTGCAGTTCCAGAATGATGCGCTCGGCTGTTTTGGAACCGATTCCGGAAACTTTAGTGAAAAGCGATGAGTCTCCCCGGCTAATTGCAGCTTTAACCTCATCCGGTTTGCCTTGTCCCAAAATCGCCAGGCCGGCCTTGGGACCGACGCCGGAAACTGACAGCAGCATTTCGAAGATCTGCAGTTCACCAAAATGCTCGAAACCGTAAAGCTCCTGAGCGTCCTCACGCAGGTAGGTATGAGTGAAAAACTCTGCCTCGTCGCCTTCGGCCAGAGATTCCAACAGGGCTTCTGCTAAAAAAACCTTGTAGCCCACTCCGTTGGTCACCAAAATGGTGAAATCGTCATTTACAGCCTTAATTTTGCCTGACAAATAAGCAATCATATACCAAAGTATAGCCAAAAAGTCCTTTTTTGGCAAATTGAAAGCCGCCTCCGAATACTCACCATGTGAACATCAGGAGACGGCTACCACCGCTACACTTTGACTCTGTGGTTCATTTTTGCCCGCACCCACGACCAGATGTGGGAAGAGGCACCAACAAATCGAGCCAGGTTGTCATCCGCCGGAGACATGACCGGGATATTCGGGTACTCTTCCCGAAAAGCATCTACCGCTGCTGTCGACGCCTCCCGATAGGCTGCCTCTGTCAGAAGCACGATATCCACCTGACCACGTATCGCCAGGGGGAAAATATCACTGAGACGGCTGACGGTGCAAGGCTCGATTTCCGCAATCGGCACCAGTCTTCTGAGCATCATCCGGGCCAGCTTGTCCGGGTGAACGATGACCAGGTTCCATTTTTTCTGAGAGTCATTCCTCCCACTTTCTGCAAACTCCAATACGACCTCCTTAGCAAAAGTTAACAAAGACCTCTATTTATATCGCAATTGCAGCAGGCTGTCAATACTGCACTTGAACCCTTACTGATTACGCGGTATAATAGCTATCAGCTTTTATGCCATTTGAACTACAGACAAAATTTGAGCCCACCGGCGATCAGCCCCAAGCGATTAAGAAACTGGTCAAAGGGATTGAATCTGGCAACAAGTTCCAGACGCTTTTAGGTGTGACCGGTTCCGGCAAAACTTTTGCGATGGCTAATTTGATTGCCCAGACGCAGAAGCCAACCTTGGTTTTGGCACACAACAAAACACTGGCTGCGCAATTGGCCTCGGAATACCGGGAGTTCTTTCCCAAGAACGCGGTGGAATATTTTGTCAGCTATTATGACTATTACCAACCGGAGTCGTATGTCCCCCAACATGATTTGTATATTGCCAAGGAAGCAGACATCAACGAGGAAATTGAGCGTCTGCGCCACAAAGCCACGATGTCCTTGATGACAAGGCGTGATGTCATTATTGTCGCCAGCGTAAGCTGCATCTACGGACTGGGGCGACCAGAGACTTATGCCGACAAAGGGATAACACTGAAAAAAGGTGATAAGATTGACCGCCAGGAAGTGCTCCAGAAACTGATTGGGATTAACTATGTTCGCAATGATGTTGATTTCCACCGCGGGTCTTTCCGGGTACGAGGAGATGTCGTTGATATCTTTCCCAGTTATGCCGATGAATCCTTTATCCGCCTAGATTTCTTTGGCGATGAAATTGAAAAAATTTCGGAAATTGATGCCCTCAATCAAAAACCGAAGCAAAGCCTTGATAAAATCGTCATCTATCCAAATAGCCACTATACTTTAGCCGAAGATTTGGATCTGAAATCTATTACCAAACAGATTCGCCAGGAGCTAAAAGGACGAGTGGCCACCCTGAAAAAAGCCAACAAGATCGTAGAAGCGCAACGACTGGAACAGCGGACAAATTATGATATGGAAATGCTGGAGCAGACCGGTTTTGTCGGCGGCGTGGAAAACTATTCCCGCTATATGGAAGGCCGGCGACCGGGTGAACCGCCCGGAGTGCTGCTGGATTATTTTCCGGATGATTATCTGCTGGTTATTGACGAATCGCATATGTCCATCCCGCAGGTACGGGGCATGTATGCCGGCGACCGGGCCCGTAAAGACACTTTGATTGACTATGGCTTTCGCCTCCCCTCGGCCCGGGACAACCGTCCGCTCAATTTTGAAGAATTTGAGAAGCATTATAATCAAGTTATATTCACCTCGGCCACTCCCAGCGATTATGAACTGCAAAAGTCAAAGAATAATGTGGTTGAGCAGCTAATCCGCCCAACTGGGTTGCTTGATCCAGATGTGGGGGTAAAACCGACGGAGGGTCAGGTAGACGATCTGCTGGAACAAATTAAGCAGCGGGTTACGAACAAACAAAGGGTACTGGTAACGACATTGACGAAACGGATGGCGGAGGATTTGACGAAATATTTGGATGAACTGGACATCAAAGTTCAGTATATTCATGCTGATGTGGACACGATGGAGAGGTTGGAAATTTTGCGCGATCTTCGAAGCGGCGTTTACGATGTTTTAGTCGGTATAAACCTGCTACGGGAGGGTCTCGATTTGCCGGAAGTCTCCCTGGTTGCTATTCTGGATGCGGACAAGGAAGGCTACCTGCGCTCGGAGTCAGCCCTGATTCAGGTGATGGGTCGGGCTGCCCGTCATGTCGAGGGACATGTTATAATGTATGCGGACAAAGTTACAGAATCAATGCGCAAAGCTATTTCCGAAACTAAGCGTCGCCGTAAAATCCAGGCTGCTTACAATACCAAGCACAAAATTACCCCAAAAAGCATCAAAAAGGAAATTCGCGATGACCGGCTGGCCGGACGCAAGCTGAAAGTTAAAGCGCCTAAGTTTTCCTTCAAAGATATACCGAGCGATGAGGTCGATCGCATTATGAAGGATTTGTCCCAACGTATGGAAATTGCGGCCCGCAACCTTGAATTTGAAGAAGCCGCCAAATATCGAGATCAAATTGAAGAGATTAAGAAGACAAGATAATGGAAAAAATAGGTTTCATAAATCTCAATAAACCAACCGGTATTACCTCGCACGGCGCCGCGCAGAAATTAAAGAAGATTACCGGTATCCGCCGAATCGGTCATAGCGGCACGCTAGACCCAATGGCTTCCGGTGTATTGGTGATGGCTGTCGGCAAGGCCACCAAACTAGTTGAGTTTTTGCGTAAGGATGACAAGACTTATGAAGCTGTCATTAGGCTGGGTGTGACCAGCGACACCTATGACGCTACCGGTCAAATTACCGAGACTCCCCCGCCCGTGCCGATTCCCAGCGGCGCTCAGATAAGATCTGCTATCGAGCAGTTCGCCGGTGAAATTGAACAGATGCCACCCAAATTTTCAGCCATCAAGGTCAAGGGAACACCGGCCTACAAGCTGGCCCGGGACGGTAAGGAGGTTGAGCTGAAGCCGCGCAAAGTTACGATTCACGAAATCAAACTGGTTGAGTTCCGCCATCCACTGGTTTCCATCAAGGTCAAGTGCTCAGCCGGGACTTACATTCGCTCGATTGCTCACGACCTGGGGCAACGCCTGAAGACAGGGGCAGTGCTTGACGCCCTGCACAGAACTCAGGCCGGTGACTTCGATATCAAGGACTCAGTTGAGCTGGACGATGTTACAGAAGAAAACTGGCAGGAATACTTACTGCCGGTTCAGGCAGGCGTGTCCCACATGGAAGTCTTTAAAGCCGATGAAGACACCGCCCAAAAAGTCTCCCGCGGTATCAAAGTACCCGTTGCCGACAAACTGGCGGAAGGCCCGATCGCTATATTCGGTCCGAAAGCTGAACTTTTGGCCATCGGTGAATTCGATCCCGATAAAAAGCTCCTTAAACCAATCAAGGTTTTGGCCGCCCAGACTCCCTTACCTCCACGCGACAAACCAGGCCCGGAACAACCACAGAAGGATTGACCTCTCCTCAGAATCTGCTACAATTAATTTTGATTTTAGATTTCTTTTGAATTTTAGATTTTAAATTTCCCTATATGCCTATCAAGAAAGCCGCCAAGAAGTACATCCGCAAAACCAAGCGCCGCACGGAGCGAAATTTGCGCGTGAAGAACAAAGTCAAAAAGCTAGTCAAGCAGGCCCGCCAGCTGATTGCCGAAGGCAAAACCAAGGAAGTCGACAAAGCCTTAGCTGATGCCAGCAAGCAACTAGACAAAGCCGCCCAGAAGAAAGTGATTCACAAGAACAAAGCCGCCCGGATTAAGAAGAGATTGCACAAAGCCAGAAAAGGCAACAAGAAATAAAACAAAAACCGCCTGCCAGGGCGGTTTTTTTGTTGTCTCTACTTACAAAGCCCCACCACCAAAAGGTCTAGGGCGGTTTGCTTATCCAGTTTGCTTGTCTTCATGGCGATATCAGTCCTAAGCAGCATATCGTAGATTTTCTGGATCTTAGCCAGCGAGAAGCGGCGAGCCTGACGGACTGTTTTAGTAACAACGTAAGGATGAAGCTTAGTAAGCCGCCTGATCTCACCCTCGGCGTTATTTTCTTCCACCAGCGGCCTAATCTGGGCCAGGTTGCGGAATTGGTAAACAATCATGCTAAGCAGCCTGATTTCATTCTCACCTTGCTCAAACTGGTCATGCAAAAGTTTGAGGGCTGATTTGACATCTCTATCCCCGATTGCATCGACCAAGTGAAAAACATCATCATCCAGTTTAGCTTTGACCAAGAGCTCAACATCTTCAGCCCGGACCGGCTGACCCTGCCGATACAGCAAAAGCTTTGAGATTTCCGCATCCATTTTCCAGAGATCATTGCCGACATATGAGGCCAGGCGCTCGACTGCCGCCGGTTCGATTTCGCCTTGGCGGTTTTTGATTTCGTCTGCAACCCACTGCCCCACCTGATATTCAGGTAACTGCTGACACTCCTCTGATTTTCCTGATTTTTGAAGCTGTTTGTATAATTTTTTACGTTTGTCTATTTTCTTGTCCTCGTAAAACAAAACTGTTGTTTCCGCGGGAACTTTACCGGAGCCGATAAATTCGGACACCGATTCCTGTAAATCCTTGTTTCCTTCGGCCAGTAAATTCCTGGCTATTACCAAACGCTTGTCGCCCATGAACGGCGCGGAGCCGACCGCCTTGGTGAAATCACCCAGGTTTTTTTCGCTCATATCGAAAGTCACCAGATTCATACCTGAAGGATCAGATTTCTTGAATCTGGCGACGATTTCATTTAGCTTTTGGCGAGAACGAAAAGTGTCCTCGCCATAGATCAGTAGGATCATTCGGTTTCGATCGTGGGGTTACCTCGGTTGTACTTGTCTTCCAGCCTGACGATATCGTCTTCGGAGAAATCCCCGAACGACAGCTCCAGGATGAAAACTTCTTCCTGAGTGGCGATTATCTGGTGACGATCGCCTTTTTTGATCAGGATGAAGTCTCCGGGATCATAGACCAGGGTTCGTTCGTTGATCTGAATCGAGGGATGGCCACCAATCACAACCCACATCTCCTGACGATAGTGGTGGTATTGATAGCTGATTTGCTCCCCCGGTTTTACCGCCAGGATCTTCACCCGGTCGACATCCAGGTTGAGGAACGTCCCCCAGGGGCGCGTTTCACCATGATCGTGAAAACCATTCAGAAATTCCAACAAATCTTCAATCTGCAGCACTTTCTACCTCCTTGTACAGTGTTTATGATTCCTCCATATCTGACCAATTATTGCCGATCTTGGCGTGGACTGTCAAGGGAACTTTTAGCTGGCAGCAATTTTCCATCTCGGAGATGACTTGTTTCTCAACTTCCGCTAATTTTGCTTCTTTTACCTCGAACAGGAGTTCATCGTGAACCTGGAGTAACATACGAGCGTCGTCGCCGTAACTCGCCAGACTTTCGGCCACAGCAATCATTGCCAGCTTGACGATATCGGAAGAAGTGCCCTGGATGGGCATGTTTATTGCCATACGCTCGGCGCCGCTACGGACTTGGTATTGCGACGAATTAATCTCGGGTAAATAACGACGCCGGCCAAAAAGAGTCTCTACGTAATTATTGCGCTTGGCATACTCAACAATTTCTTTCATGTAATCCTTAACTCGAGGATGTTTGTCGAAGTATTTGTCTATATATTGCTGCGCTTCTTCTCGTTCTATCTGCAGAGTTTGTGACAAGCCAAACGCGCTCATGCCGTAAACAATTCCGAAATTAACCACCTTGGCAATGCGGCGCTGGTTGGCTGTCACTTTGTCTACCGGAACATCGAACACCCGGCTACCCACCGCAGCATGGATGTCTCCTCCCTCGCGGAAAGTCTTCAGTAAAGCCGGGTCCTCGGTGTAGTGAGCTAAAATGCGCAAATCAATCTGGGAATAATCAAGTGACAAGAATTTGTAACCTTTCTCGGCAACGAATGCCCGGCGAATCTCCTGGCCCTCGTCACTGCGCACGGGGATGTTTTGCAAATTGGGATCGGAGGAAGACAATCGACCGGTAGCAGTAACAGTCTGATTGAAACTGGTGTGGAGACGACCGGTCTTGTCATTGACTAGCTTGGGCAAAGTATCTAGATATGTGTTTTTGAGCTTAGTCAGCTCTCGGTATTTGAATATTTTGTCGACAATTTTATGCTTGCTGCGAAGTTTTTGTAATTCTTTTTCGGCTGTAGAAAAACCCGTTTTCGTCTTTTTAATGTCTTCCGTCGGCAATTTCATTTTTTCGTAAAGAATCTCGCGCAGCTGCATAGGCGAGCTGATGTTGAACTCCTTGCCGGCCATTTTGAAAATATCCTGGCGTATTTTTTCAATCCGCGCGCCGACTTCCTTGCCTGTTTTGGTAAGAATATCCTTGTCCACCAAAATCCCGTGGTTTTCCATCGCCGCCAGCACCGCAATCAGCGGAATTTCGATCTTGGTATACAAAGACTTAGCATTCCAGCGTTTATCATCCTTCTGTTTATATTCTCTAAAAGGCTTCGATTTATTTTGCTTGGCAGCCAATTCGTCCAGCTTTTTTAGCAAAGCGTCTTTGAGACGTAATGTAACCTCCGCATCTTCGCAGGAATAAGCGGCTGCTTTTTTGATCGGCACCTGGTCAAATGGGATCTGCTTTTTACCTTTACCAATTAAATCCTCAATCGGCTGCATCTCGTACCCCAGTTCGGCGAAAGCAACTTGGTCCAGACTGTGGGCACGGGTACCAGGGTCAAGTACATAGGACATGACCATAGTATCATCCGTCACGCCGTCGACTTTGATACCGTGAAAAATTAAGGCCTCCAAGTCATATTTGATATTGTGACCACATTTTTTGATCGAATTATTTTGCAGAGCCGGCTTTAGCGCACTAAACATTTCCTCCGACTTCGGAACTACGTAAAAAGCCTCACCCTCTTTCCAGGAAAAAGATATTCCGCAGACATCATATTTTAGGGCTCCCAAATTGCAGGTTTCTGTATCAAAGACAATGTGTTTTTGCTTTTTAAGCTTTTCCTGAAACGACTTCAGTTTTTTGGGATCATCCAAGACAACGCACTGCCGGGAAATCTTACGCTTCTTACCGGTCGCCGGCTTGTCAAAGCTGGGAGTTTTATGATTTTTACTCACCGGCAGCTTGTTCATCAAGCTTTGGAACTGGAGTTCCTGGAAAAGCTCGGCCGCCTGGCTACGGTCATAATCGGCCAGATCGCAATCAGCCAAGTTCAAATTGATATCAGGAACATCGGTGACAATAGTAACCAACTCTTTGCTGAATTTGGCGTCCGGCTCACCGGCCAGCAGCTTTTTAACAACCGATTCTTTGATTGCCGGTTCCTTTTTCTTGGCTTCTTGGTAAATTTTTTCCAGCGTGCCGTATTCAGCCAATAAATCACTGGCTGTTTTCTGCCCCACTCCTTTGACGCCAGGAATGTTGTCCGAGGAATCACCGGCTAAAGCCTTAAAATCAATCATCTGGTCCGGAGTCAAGCCGTAGCGTTCTTTGACCGCGGCAGCGTCATAAGTGACGGTATCGGCCAGGCCCTTGCGCAGAGTAAAAACCTTGGTCTGGTTATCAACGAGCTGGAGCGTGTCCAAGTCGCCGGTAACGATGATGGTTTCTGCCTGCTTGTCCTTTTCGTGTTGGGTACTGAGCGTCGCCAGCACGTCATCAGCCTCAAATCCCTTTTTTTCGTAAATCGGAATGTTGAGCGCTCGGACGACATCCTTGGCCCGCGGAATCTGCTCATAAAGTTCATCCGGCGCCTTGACGCGCTGGGCCTTGTATTCTTTGTAAAGCTTGTCGCGGAAAGTGGGTCCGGGCAAATCAAAAGTCACCGCCACATAGTCCGGTTTTAGCTGCGCCAACGCTTTCAGGAGAATCGAGGTGAAGCCATAGACAGCGTTCACAACTTCTCCGGAGCGGGTGCGCATTGTCGGCGGCAAAGCATGAAAGGCCCGGTGAATTAGGGCATTGCCATCGACAATCATCAGCTTTTTTTTCTTGGCACTCATTAGCTCTATTTTAGCATTTCACGCCCTTTTTTCAAACAAAAATAGGCGGCAGCGCCAAGCACCACCGCCTATTTTTTATCGCTAAGGTCTTTATTCTACAGTTTCTCCTTGAACATCCTCCACCGCATCTTCTACTTCAACGCCCGTATCCAGCTCTTCACCAGTCGGGCCCTCTTCCGGTTCTTCAATATCAACCTCAGCCTCAATGGTTTCTTCGGCTTCCGGTGTGCGACGTCCTTCGATTATGTCGATCTTCTCCTGGACATCAGCGTTATCCGGATTCAGCTCCAGCACTTTCTTGAATTTTTCTAGGGCCATGTCCTTATCATCGCGTTGCAGATAAATCAGACCAAGGCTATAGAGAGAGTTGGAATGATTTTCGAAGATAGCTATGGCCGCTTCAAACTGCTGTTCCGCTTCATCGTATTGTTCGTTGTTGTAGTAGACGCGGCCAAGTTCGTAGAGAGCATCCGGGTTGCGCGGTGCCAGCCGGACAGCAATCAGCATTTCTGCGATTGCCTGGTCACGGTCGCCTTTCTTGTCGTAAGTCTGGGCCAGCGAGAGATGAGCGTCAAAGTAATTCGGTTTCAGCTCAATCGCTTTGTTGAATTTCTCCACGGCCGTGTTCAAGGCTTCTTCAGCCTCGGCCCGCTTGTCCTGCGGAATTTGCTGCTGGCCAGTGGCTCCGGTCTGCTCTGCCTGGGCCTGCAGTTCCTGGGCGGCTGCGATCAGAATACGATCTGATTTGATCACATAGGCCTTGCCGAGGTTATTCCAGAGAACCGGATTATTCGGATCGAGTTCAATGGCTTTGTTGTAAGCTTCTATCGCCCACTCATCAACACCGCGGACGTAGAGCCCGGCGTTTTGATACAAACCGGCCAGGAATTCCCAGTTGATAACATTGCTGGGTTCAATATCGGCAGCTGTGCGGCCGGCATCAATCGCCAGACCGACATTATTACTGACAATGTTTACATCCGGCTCCTCTTTGATAGCCTCCTGATTGGCAACCGCCATAAATGCCTGCGCCGCCCCACGGTGATACACCGCTCGTTCGCCGTTCAGGCGGGCAGCGTTGACAGCATCATTAGCAGCTCCGACAAAGTCATCAGTCGTAGTCAGTTTTTCCTGGCTATTCCGGTAATTAACATCAGCCATGTAAATTTTACCGATGTAGTAGAAGGAGACGATACCGCCGATCAGAATCAGCAGGAAGATGAGTGAGGTAATCATCGCTACCTGTGGAGACTTGGCAAAAGACCATTTGCGCTCCGCTTCCTCACCTGACTCGCGCCGCAGATAAACCGCGCCCGCAGCCGCCAGCGCCATCATAATCCAACTGGTGAAGAAAAGTGTTGTGTCAAAGAAGTAGAAAAAGCTGACAACGATAAGTGTTACCCAGGCTGCAAAGGGACCAACCACAACCAGCCAATCCTTACTGGCTTTGGTGCGAGTAATGGTTCGCATAATCTCCCAGACAAATGTAACTACAATCGCGCCCAGGGCTATAATCCCCAAGATTCCCAGGGTGGACATATCCTGGAAAAGCTGAGTGCCGGCTTTGTCAAAACGCATGCTCCAAATCAGTGATTCATTGAATTGCACCGGGCGGTGGGCATTGAAATCCTGGAAGAAAGTTTCCGTACCACTGCCCAAGATCGGCTCTTCCGCCAAAGTTGCTTGAGTTACATCCCAGGTGACAGGTCTTCCGAGAGAAATCTCTGTAGGAAGATCCAGGTTGAATAAATTTCCGACGGGAATAAGGACAAAGGCAACCGCAATCGCCAGAAAAACCAGCGGTAACCAGCTGGCCGCTTTGCCCTTGAATTGGTCCATGCGCATGACTACCACTGCAAAGATGATTACCATAGCGGCAATCAGCCCGATCCAGCCGACGGAAATATCGGTCATGACCATAAATACCAGGGCCGCAACTGCGATCACTGCAGAGCAAATTCGTTTCCAACCGGATTCACGCAGCATTACACAGAGAACTACACCCAGGCCGGAGGCCAGGAAAATAGAAAGGGCTGTCAATGAACCACCGGTAGGATTGAACGATCCGATTCTGGTGAAATCCCAGGGAAAGATATAAGCACCGAATATCTGCAGAAAGCTTATTACCAACACAACCAGATAAGCGAAAACAAACGAATTCAGGTACTCCATCAGCCGTTTCATGCTCTTGACGTTGTTGATGGCGACCAGCAGAATTATAGCCAGAGCAACGTACTGCACAAAACCGCCGTTGAAGCGTCCGTAGAATCCGAAGAAGCTAGTATAGAGATCAACCGAAAGCAATGTTGCCACCAGATTGACACCCAGGAACACTAACACTGGTATCGTCAGGATAGTCTTGGCAATCGTGACCCGCTTTTCGATGATGATTTTGATCAGCCACAGCAGGAAGAGGATAATCGCGACCGAATAAATCAGCGTTTGCTTGGTCAGCTCAAAAGCTTCGAAGGTGAAAGGCAAGAACAGCAACGGCACGCCGATAATCGCGATGTGCAAAAATACCCGGATTGCCTGATTACACCAGGTGGCTTCCACGGCCGGTTTTTCATCGCCGGTGTCGTCACCCTTATCCTTGCCGCCGCCGAACCAACCGCCTTTTTTCTCAGGCTTTTCCTTCTTGGGCTCGGGCTTTTCGGCAGGTTTGATTACATCTTCTTCTGCTCCGGAACCTTTGTCTTTTACCATGTCCATAGAACCGCTCTGCCGACTGACTACTCTGGCCTTGCCGACCCGAACGGAGATTTTTTGATCATCTTGCATATTTTTTTCGTAATTTAAACTTAAAAAAGCAGCTGCTTTTTAGCTCCTAAAATAATACCATAATATGATAAATCCGCCAAACACCTTTACACATGGCCTTTGACACCCATTTTTACCTGTGTTATAAGTAAAAGTCAGATTTTACAACCGAATAGGAGGAATACATGGCAACAAGGAAAATCTGGGGATTTCGCCTAATTGCAGCTGGTCTAGGAGCTCTCCTGTCGCTGTTGCTGCTAATCGGCCTTTCCAGGCTAATGATCGCCGTTTCGCCGTATCTCAATGAAGCGGCGATGGATTCCAGCTGGACCACAGACTTTGACGATGACAAAGCCAAAATCCACCACAACTGTCTGCGCTACTACCTACACCCAGTCTACGGCCTGTGGGTAGAGCCAAATTTCACGATGGTGATAGAGGCTTTTTCCGGGCATAATCGGCCGGGAGGTATCTATGGCGTGCGCTTCGATGCCGACGGCTTCAGACTACTGCCTACTGGCACCACCTGGCGTGATGCCGATATCTGGCTTTGCGGCGGTTCCATTCCCTGGGGTTCTGACGTCGACTACTACCAGTCAATGGCCGGGGTCATCGAGCGCAACCTCGATGTCCGAGTCGCTAACCTGGCTGTTCCGGGAGCCACCTCGGTAAACTTGGTGCGAATGCTGGAACACCTGCTGCCCCAAGACAGGCCGCAGCTACTAATCGTGATGGTAGGAGTAAATGACGCCTGCCCGGGAACCCCGGAGACAGACGAGGCCTGGCAAACGCAATTCCGATTGAACAAATGGCATACAGACAATCCTGGACATCTCTTTTTTCCCGGCAAACTACTTAACCTGACCAGAAGCTGGCCTCGCTGGCAATCTTCCAAAGTACCGCTCACCGACTACCTGCAGAACCTAGAGAGGCTCTTCCGGCTAGCTGAAAAGCACCGGGTCCCGCTGCTCTTTGGGATCGAATCCAACGCCGGACTGGATTTCATGGCGCAGCCGGAGGTTGATAAAACCTTCTGGCAACACCATGATCGCGGCAGCGAAGCTTTACACGACTTCATCAAGAGCCACCCCCCAGGCACCGAGTACAATTACCTTTGGTTCGGCGGGTTTGCTCGCTACCGACAGGCCGCCCTGAAGCTCGCCCGTGCCTACCAACTTCCAGTGGCTGACATGAACGACGGTATCCGGAAAGCGGCCGGAAAAGCCGGCAAAGAAATCTACGAATTCTTCCCGGAAATCGACACCCACCTCCCCTACAGCCGCGACATGATCCATCCGATTCCGGACGGACTCATAGCCGGTACCGAACCTTTCCTGGAAAAGCTGTCCAAAATCGGTTTTCCCCTCCGAAAAGCGACGCCGCCCCCAGAGAAATCAGCTTTCAGCATCCCGCCGGTCCGATTCGATCTCGACCAAGTCCCACTCGAGCCGACTGAAAACTATCTCTCTGTTTTGATCACCGTGGAAACAAACGGACAGGCCTTTGCCAGCCGTGAACCATTCTACCTGGGTTCGGAGGGAAAGCCCTTACCGCTTTGTCCGAAACCGATTCTGCGCTGGCGCTACCGAATCTTCGCGCACACCGACGACTTTGAAAAGATCAGAAGCTGGACCTGGCGAGTCAGTTTCAAGGCCAGGGCAACGGTGGTAGACGGAAAGATCTGTCTGACCCAGCACGACGGCGTGAACCTGCGCTTCCTGCTGCGCAATCAGCCCAACGCGTTCATCACCTACGTCGTGGAGGACATGCCCCTTATCTGACAATAAGAGGCTTGCAGTTACTGCAAGCCTCTTTTCTATTTTCTATCTTCAATTTTTAATTAACAATCAACCAGTTAATGGAAACATCTGCCGATGCCGGTTGGCCGTCAATCGTAGATATGGTGAAGCCCTCATTGGGTCGCTTGGATCGGACTTTGACTCCGGCCGGCAGATTGTCAGCCTCGTCAATCGTCAGGAAAATGCGGCTCTGGGCGGTCACCGAATTATTTTCAATGAAGACCTCTGGCTGCCCGGCCGGCAGAATCTTGTTGCCCAGCGCCTTATTCTCACCTTCGGCAATCTCAATATCTTGCGTCTGGACATTCTGGACAAAGAGCTCGCCCTGGCTGTCTATATGCCAGGTGGCGTTTTGGGACCAGACGGAGGCGACCTTGATTGTCTCGCTGACATCCAGGTTGCCGTCAATTGCCAGGTCGCCGACAAAGCTCTCACCTTCAATCGGAGAGTCGCCTTCGCCGCCGACTGTCAATTCATTCAGACGACGTTCGTGCTCCTGCACTGCTGCCAATAATGGTGATATAAATTCACTATAGCGGACAGTCTCTGGAGCTCCTTGCTCATCTGGTGTAGTGAAGTATGGGTTCACCTCATAAACCTCTTCGGCAATCAAACCATATTGCTTTTGACCCGGAGCTTTTTTGTATTCAAAGTTGACCGGGCGTAATTCGTAGAGCCAATCGGTGTTCTCCATATCGACAATATTGTCTTTATAAC
>CAZLGC010000013.1:4207-22122 GCA_964559275.1 uncultured Candidatus Saccharibacteria bacterium | reverse complement strand
CGCTGTATTCGCTTACCGCTTCATCTTTGAGCCTTGTAGTAAGCTCTTCCTCAGCTGCCTTCAAATCATCATCAGATACAACCTTAGCCATTTTGGATGATCCTCCGACCATCGCGGAGGAACTCTCTCCGTAGATCTGCTTCTGAATTTCCGGCGATAACGCCGGCAGAATGAAATCACTCGGACCGATGTTGTATTCTTCGCCGGGTTCTTCGGCTTCAACCGGCACACTGGCTGTGCCCGGGACCTTGTCTTCACCGGTATCCGTATAGCCCGGAATAGTAACCGTTTCTGTAGACCGAAAAACCTTTCCGTCCGCTGTCTGAAACCGGGAAGGCACAATTGTACGTGGCGTCGTCTGATAATTGTTGTAAACCGTGATCGTTCCCTGCGCCTTGCGACCGACATCTTTTTCTTCGGTGGCTTCCCTCTCAATTTCCCCGCTCACCTCAGCTTCATAACGCTTGCCGGGAATCACATTAGTTTCTTCATCTAGCTCGGTTGCGGAAGTCAAAATCTCCACCTCAACATCATTGGTAATAGTCTCCGTATTCAGGACTATATTGATATCAGCCTTCGGTAAATAGAAATAAGCAAAAGCCCCGCCTCCGACCAGGATTACCAATATCACTATAATCGTAATCAGGAGCTTTTGTTTCGGCAAAAGAGAAACCGATTTTGCTTTCCCTTTCTTTTTGGCCGGTGGAGATGTCTTAACCGGTTTCTTGATTCCAACCCCGGCTTTTTCAATTTCCTTATAACTGGTAATTCGCGATTTGGGAACTGGCTCTGGCTCATCTCCTTCTTCGTCACCGTGCTGCACCCGCTGCTGCGCCGCCAGGCCGGCTCTTTTAGCCAAATTAACGCCAACCTGATCACTCGTGACGACAGTTATTTCTTTCCCTTCCATCTCAGCATGCTTGCGTAGCAATTTCAGATTGACGATGCTTTGTATCAAATTAGCCCCCTTGGGTACCACCAAGGTTATCGAATTATCCGAAATTTTCCCGACCTTGTCGATTACCGAAGTGATTTCTTCTTCTAGTTCTAAGTATATTAGTTTCATCAGGTTTCAAAAATGTCAGCAACTTTGTTTAGAACTCCCCCGACTACAGTATCCTCGCCAGCAAGCTCTACGGCAACACTGGCCAAGGCCATTGGCGTTATGTCTGTCGGGTCCTTGAGCTGCCTGGTTTTGTCTCTTAGATCCTTGACGTCTTTGGGACGCAGGTGATTAACAGCTGGCTGCTTGGCAAAGGGCAGTGAATCTGTCCATTTAGGTGAAAGTAAGGCTTCTTTGATTCCCGGCAGCAGCGAGCCACCGCCACAGAGAAATATCCGCGAAGGCAACAGATCCACATTCTTGAATTCACTCAGCGCCAATTCTATTCCGGAAAGCCAAACCCTGATATCACTATCCAGAAATTCTTTGACCTTCACCATACCCTCAGGACTCAAACGTCCCGCCGAATATCGCAATTTTATCTTCTCTGCCTCCACAAAAGACTTACCTAATTCTTCTCCCAATCTCTTGGTGAATGTTCGACCGCCAATGGCGAGCATTTTCGTACCCTCGACGCCGCCCTTGTGTACAACCGCAATGTCAGTCGTCCCGCCACCGATATCAATGAAAATGGCGCCGAAGTCATCAGCATCCTCGCTTACTGCCCGGGCAACTGCGTAAGGTTCAGCCGTAATACTGAGCAGGTCTAAATGTAAGTCAGCGGCGATTGTCTGCAGTGCCCCCAGATGAATCAACGGCGCGTAAGCATTGAAAATCCCGATACTTACATCCTTACCCTGAAACCCAACCGGATTGGTTATCCGGTAGCCATCAATATGGACATCAACGACCGCAGCGTTTATTAATTTAACGTCAATTTCACTGTGACCCGTCTCCCAGGCCAGTTGCTTGCGCACCTTGGCAAAGGCTCTTTTCTGAACCTGACCGACAATTTCACGGAGTTCGTTTATTGTTATTTTTGAATCAGGTTTCAGCCTCTCATAATGGACTGTCGTCTTAGCTCCCTTGACTAATTCTCCGGCTATCCCCAAAACAGCCTGATTCGGTTCTGCCTTGGCCATTTCACATGCTTTAGTAATCGCTTTGTCAGCCGTTGCCACCACTCCCTCAATATTGCTCACCGCCCCGGAGTGCATATCACCTAACTGCTGCGGTTCTCTACCGACTCCCACTATTTCCCCGCGGCCATTCTTAAAATCGACTTTGACAACCAAAGCCTTGGCGACCGCTGTTCCGATATCCAGAGCCAGCGCGTAATTATCTACTTTTGTTTTGGATTTACCAAACAAAGACATACACACCAAGTGCATTTACTCGGCCGTATTATACCATAAAGATATAAAAACAAAAACAGCCCATAAAATAGACTGTTTAAACTAACTCTTGATAATTTTGGCTTGCTCTGGTATTTCCACTGGCAAATGCGGTTTTTTGAGAACGGCAGTTCGGAAAACATTATAAAGCTGGTGGAAAGTAGAATATAGAAAACCCGGCTTCATAATCAGTTCACCCTGCTTAAGTTTCGGCAAAAAATCATCGCGACCGGAGAATTCCGGCATGTCCACACAAGCGCCCACAAATTCATAAGGGAAATGAGCGTCAGTTGCTGCGACTTTGGCGATATCGGGACAGGCCTTGGTCAATTCTGTCACCTTTTTATAGGACATCAACGTTATCGCGCTGGCATTGTAGACTTCAATCATATCGATGAAACCGGAGCGGACATACTCATAGACTAAATCATCATCAAGCCGGCCCGGGAAAAACCACATAAAAGGATGGGGAATGCTGACTAGTCCACCTTGATCCTTGATGCGCATAATTGTCTCATACGCCGATAAGCGAGCAGGTATTCTCTTTTTGAGAAATAGACCGATGATATCCCCTTCCTTACTGCGGACTTCTTCACCGACAATTACTCGAAATGGCGCTCGTTTTCTCACCTCAAAAGCACCCTTGATTTCATTGTGATCAGTCACTGCAATACAGTCTATGCCACTCTTGGTGACCGCCTCAATGGTTTTGTGCAAAGGCGTAAAATTGTCTAGAGAATAACCGGTATGAACATGTAGATCAACTTTCATAACTTACAACTTTAAGGAAAGACATTATAACATTACCTAGGGATTATTCAAGTACCGCCTTAATGCGCCTAACTCCGGCGCCGGAGGACTGCTCTTTTTTGATGCGGAAGTGACCCATCTCACCAGTCCGCTCAACATGCGGACCACCACAGATTTCCTTGGAAAAACCGCCGACAGAATAGACCTTGACTTTGTCTCCGTATTTCTCACCAAAAACCCCGATTGCCCCCTGCTTCTTCGCCTCGTCAACGGTCATAGTTTCTGTTTTTATCGACAGGTCAGCCTGGATTTTTTCATTAACCAAGTCTTCGACCGCCTTCTTCTCATCGTCAGTCAGTTTTTGCGAATGAGAAAAATCAAACCTCAGCCTGTCTGGAGTAATATTACTACCTTTCTGATAAACATGGTTGCCCAGTACCTGGCGCAATGAGGCCAGCAGGAGATGGGTAGCAGTGTGCAAGCTAACTGTCTTGCCAGTTGTATCCCCTAATCCGCCTTTGAATTTTTTGGTCGCACCTTGCCGGGAGAGTTCCTGGTGTTTAGCAAAATGCCGATCAAATTCCTGGCGATCAATCGTGGCCCCCATTTCCTCAGCCAATTCCGCTGTCATTTCAATCGGAAAACCGTAAGTCTGGAAAAGGTCAAAGGCTTCCTTACCGGAAACTCCCTTCCCCTTCATTTTCTGAAACTGGCGCAGACCCCTGGTCAGAGTTTTTTCAAATTTGTTTTCCTCCTTGCTTATTTCGGTAATGACTCGTTCTTTATGCTCGGACAGCTCCGGATAAGTATCACTGTATTGGCTGATAACCACATTAGCTAAATCCTTGCCCAGACTGAATTCCGGTTCTACTCCCAGCTTTTTGGCAAACCGCACCGCACGGCGGATTAGCCGGCGCAATATGTATCCTTGTTCAACATTAGAGGGAACAACCTGGGCCGAGTCAGCCAGAATAAATGTAGCTGCTCGAATATGATCTGCAATCACCCGGAAAGCAAAATCATCTCGCTTATCCACCCCGTATTTTTTATGACTCAGCCTTTCCAGTGCCTGCAAAAGCGGCCAAAAAAGTTCGGTGCGGTATACATCATCTAAATTATTAATGACCGCTAGTGTCCGCTCCAGGCCCATGCCGGTGTCGACATTCTTCTGTTTCAACGGCAGATAATCATAAAGTTCAAAGGAAGTTGTTGCTAGATTCTCGGCATGAGTGCCGATCGTCTCTTCCGGGTCAACCCCCCGCTCGCAAGCCAGCGCCATATCTATAATGTCCCCATGAGACACGATCAGGACTTTTTTACCACGGTATTCCTGCAAAACTTTCTTAAGCAATTTCTCTGTTCGACTCTTAGCTTCATTTAGGCTCTCGCCACCCGGCGGCGTAACGCAATAATAAATTTCACCTCGTTTTATAAACATATCCGATGGACAGCTGTCCATCAGCTCCTGCTGCGTCATTCCTTCCAGCTCACCCATGTCACGTTCAACAGCCAGCGGCTCCGCTATAATTTTTGCCGATTCCGGGGCGACTATTTCCGCTGTTTGCTGAGCCCGCTCTAGGGGTGAAGTCAATACTATATCCGGGGAAAAATCTCTCACTTCCTGCTTAGCCTTGGCCGCTTGCTGACGCCCAGTTTCGTTTAGCTGCGTCTCCAGGTCGCCCTGTATTTTCTTTTCGATGTTCCAATCTGTCTCCCCGTGCCGGAGCCACATAACCTCGGTGCCGGTGGCCTGCTTGTCGTATTGCATGAATACGTTGTTCCAAATCTCAACATATTTGCCACAGTCGCAGCCTGGATGACAATGCTCACAACAACCGGGACCTTCCGGATCAGTGTCATAAAATATTTCCGTGTCCGGGCCACATGGTCCCCCTCCGGCCAGACCCCACCAGTTTTCCGATTTGGGCAAAAAGTGTATCCGTTCCTGTGGAATACCGGCCTTCTCCCAAAGCTTGGCTGATTCTTCGTCTCGAGGCGCGTCACTATCACCAGCAAAACAGGTAACAGACAAACGGCCAGGATCAAGCCCCAACCATTTTTTGTTAGTCAAAAAATCATAACTCCAGCTCACTGCCTCAGTCTTGAAATAGTCGCCCAGTGACCAATTGCCAAGCATCTCAAAAAAAGTATTGTGAGAAGTGTCACCCACTTCATCAATGTCATCAACCCGGATGCATTTCTGTACGTCAACCAGGCGTTTACCCTCAGGATGTGTTTCTCCGCCGAGATAGGGAACCAGCGGATGCATACCAGCAGTAGTAAAAAGCACCGAAGGATCATTCTCCGGGATCAGTGAAGCTGACGGAATAACCTTATGTTCTTTGGCTTCAAAAAAAGATATGAACTTGTGACGAAGTTCTTTAGCGTCCATATGAATTAGGTACTAGCCGGTGGAGTTTGATCAGTTGGCGGTGGCAGCGGCGTCTCACCCTTTCCCCGGCTTATATCCAGCTTATTCTGCAGCGCCTTTTCCTTATCAGCAATCTCCTGCTGGCGCTCGGCTTCCTCGGCCTTAGCTTCTTCCTCGGCCTTGGCTTCTTCCTCAGCCTTGCGCTTGCGCTCCAGGGCCATCTCCAATTTTTCCTGTAAATCTCGCCAGCGGCGCTCGTGAGCCGCCAACTCGTTTTGCAAGACCTCGCGCCGACCTTTAATAGCCTCTTTGTCTCCCGGCAAAAACTTAAGCTCTTTGTCAACATCATCCAAATCACGATGTAGGCTTTCCAGCTCTTTTTCCAAACGAGCTTTGGCCTCGGGAGAATATTCACCCAGCTCTGCAGCGGCTTGTGTTTTCAGGCTAGCTTGGGTTTCAAGCTCTCTTTTAGTATCTTCCGCTATATCTATTTTCTCTAGTAGCTTATCAGCGTCTGTCAAACGATCGCGCAGTTGTTTAACCTGGCGATCCAGACTATCAAGCTCGGCAGAGCTGATATCAGATTTTTTGGAATTAGCCATAAGCTTAGGCAGCTTCTTCTAAATCGTCAAAAGTCCTTCTAATTTTACCAAACTCCTCTTCAACCGCCGGCATTTCCCGCCTCAAATACGCAATATCGCCCTCGGCTTCTCTTTTTTTAGGAGTCGTCAAATTTAGTTTGGAGCGGTCAATACGAGTCTTATCCTGCTTGTCGTCGCTACGCTGATGCTCATCCACTTGCTGCTCCATCTTCATTTCTTCCATCCTAATAACTCCTCTTTGCTTAATCTCCAAGGCGCGCAAATTGCCCTTTATTTTTTCCATCTTTTCAATAATCGCCTCGACATCCGCCAACTTTTTCTTATCTTCAGCAGAAACAGCTCGGGCTTTGTTCTCCAGCATTTTCAACTTATCTTCCAGCGCGTTAACCTCTTTACGCAGTGACAGAACCTCCGCCTCATCCATGCTCCGAGCTTCATAGGCGCCGCCTTTTTCTGATTTGGCCTGGAAAACATCGGTCTTGGTCCGATCCAGCTCCCCCTTAACTCGTTCTAATTCTGTTTCCAGCCTGCCGACATCCCCTTTGGTCTGCTGACTAGCGCCGGAAATTTCCGAAGTCACCTCTCGCAGTTCCCGCTCGGTTTCCCGCTGCTCCTGCCGATTTTTTTCTAAATCATCATCAATAGTCGAAATCTCTTGTTCCTTGGTTTCGATAGTTCGCTCAAGTTCTTCAATTTTCCGGGTGTTATCTTCGGCCACCATATTATTTTGATTTCTTCTTCTGTTTCAATTTGGCCAGCTCTTTTTTTTCGTCATCCTCCAGGCCACTGCGCTGCTTTTTGCTCTCCAGCTGCAAACGGCGATCTTTATTGGATTTACCCCGACTACCAGCGTGAGCTTCTGCCTGCAGCGACTCCAGCCTCTTGCGGCCCCGAGCGCGCCGTTTACGTAACGTTTTCTCATCCGCAGTCTTTTTCGAACCAGGTGGCTTCATTTCCTTTTTTTCACCCGCTGGCTGACCTGCGGACTTTGACGAATCAGCTTTTTTAGCTGCCTTTTCTGCCTCCTCCAATCTTTGCGCTGCCTTCTTCTCAAGTTCCTTGCGAGCTTTTTCCGCCTCTTGTAATTTCTTTTCCGCCCCTTCCCGCAATTCACGCTCGTGCTTAACCCTCTTTTCCAGAGCCGCCCCTTCTTCTTTCCGTTTTTCCTGAGACTGTACGGCTCTTTCTGCCCGCTCGGCCACGTCTTGTTCCCGCGCGAGTGACTTTATTTCGCTTTCCGCTTGCCGCAGCGCCGTCTCGGCTGCCTGCCGCCGCGACACCAAACGGGACTCATCAGTATTGAGCTTCTGAACTTCACCACGCAGATCATTTTGCTTGGTCGTAAGCTCAGTTCTGTCTTCCACCATCTTATCCTGTAACTCCGTGATCTGGCTCTGTAAACGATTTATCTCCGCTTCTTGTTCACTCTGCTTCGATTCTAGACGATTAATATCCTGACCGCTAGATTCCTCGTCGGACGGACCGGCCCCGATTTTTCTTTCCTTATTTTCCAGTTCAGCTTTCTTATCCTCAATTTTTTTCTCGGTGCTTTTTAACTCAAAATTATCCTCCGCCGCATCAATGCTGCGCAGGCTCTTGTCAGCCTGATCAAGCAGGCTTTTCATTTTTGCCATCTCGGTCTCGACCTCACTCATAAACCTTTACTGTTTTTGAGCCTCTTCTTCGGCGGCAATCTTTCTATCCAGGGCTTCTTTGGCATAGCGATACTCCTGCTCCAAACCCTGCAACTTTTGCTGCATCTGTTGGATCGCCAATTCCGACTGCTGTCGACGGTTTAGCCAGGCTTCATTCCTGGCATTGTACTCCGGATCTGAGGCTGGTGTCTTTGACTTTTCCAATTCCAGTTTAACAACTTCCGCCCGCTCACTTTCCTGAAATTTGGCAAATTCCTTCTGGAGATCCTTTAGTTCGTCCTCCATTTTAGCCACCAACTGCTCCAATTCCGGTTTTCCGTAATTGTCGTATTTATTCATATTTTTGAGATTATTTCCTTTTTATTATAACGCAATTGGCTATTTACCTCAAATTGCTTCAAACAGAATAATTGCCAGAAGAACCAGAGACAAACCCAAAAACAAAACCCGCTTCTTCTTAATCTTATCCAACCACAAAAAAACCAAGCCGAAGCCGAGAATCATAAGTAGAATGCTAATTGAATGCCAAATCATATTTTTATTTACGGATGACCCCGCCGCCTAGAACCCTGTCATCGTCGTAGAAAACGGCCGCTTGCCCCGGTGTAATGGCCCGCTGAGCCGATTTTAGCTTGACTACAATTTCGTCTTTCTCCCGCTGCACAACTGCCTCTGTTGCCGGTGAGCGATACCTGATTTGCGTTTGGCAACTCACTGGTAAAGACGGTGCCTCACCAATCCAGTGAGTATCCAAGAGAGTCAGCTTTCGACTCATTAAATTCTGCTCATCCTTGGTCACGACCAATTTGTTTTGCCCGAAATCCTTGCGCACCACGTAGAAAGGGCCAATGCCGCCGATTTTGATTCCGCGACGCTGCCCGATCGTATAGGCCGGTAAGCCCACGTGTTTGCCGATAACTTTTCCGGTGGTAGTAACTATATCCCCAGGCTTCATTTCTGAGCGTAAAAATTTTGTCAGAAAAGCGACCTGATTATTATCGGGGATAAAACAAACTTCCTGGCTCTCTTTCTGATCGGCAACCGGTAAATCCAGACTTCTGGCCCTGGATCTGACTTCGTCCTTGCGAATCTCTCCGACCGGGAAAACAACCCGTGCCAGTTGCGCTGAGGTCAATTTATATAGGAAATACGATTGATCCTTCTTTTTATCTTTTCCCCTGCGTAACTCGAGTTTTCCGGAATCATTTATTACCCTGGCATAATGGCCGGTGGCAACCAGGTCAGCTCCGGCTTGGTCTGCCAGCTTCATCAATTCACCGAATTTTATTTTTTGATTGCAGACAATGCAGGGATTGGGCGTCAACCCCAGCCGTTGCCAGCCCAGGAATTCATCAACGACTTGTTGTTTGAACTGAGCGGACAAATCTACCGCCTTAATTTTGAAACCGAGTTTACGGGCTACTTTCTTAGCCTGGCGCCAGCTTTCCCGGGAACAACAGACGTTTTCACCGTTGTTCTTCTGTAAAGGTGAAACGATCCCCGGCTGCCAGAATTTCATAAAAATACCTTCGACTTCATACCCTTTTTCCAAAAGCAGCGCCGCTGCTACGGAGCTATCGACGCCACCGGACATGGCTACCAAAACTTTCTTATTCCTGGACATCAAAAGTTAATTTTTTATATTTATGCTGGTCAATCCCTTTGTCTTTGTAAAGCTCTAGCTTGGTCTTGGTGGTAGTTTGATCCATAGTGTAACCCAGAAGTTCCACACCTTTTTTGACGGCCGCTTCATCCGGGCCTTCTACTTCAACATGGGGCGGCAGCAGCGGCCAGTAGTCAATCGAAAATTCTATCTCCCCCAGCTGGTACTGCTCCCGTTTGTTCTCTTGCCAAGCGACAAATTTCAAATTCATGTTATCTAATATCTGCTTGGCTTTATTAAAGGAATCAACTCGTACTTCCGCCTCACTGACCCCTTTAACACCATCGTCTTTTCTCTCCTTATAAGCCAGGGTTGACTTGATGCCGTCATGACGCAGGCGAATCCAAGTGTGCCCCTCTTTTCCGGGAATATTATACACACACCTTTGCATATGAAAATCACCGTGATGAATGGCGTCTATTTCATCCAATTTTCTTTTGATTTGTCCCGGATCGATATCCAAAATCCTGACTTCAAACTCTGTTTTCATAAATTTGCGGCTAGCCAATTTTTAGTTTCGCTGATTATCTTTTTCTGGTGCCAGGGTTTTAGAAACATATGACCGGCACCAGAGATTTCAACCATTTTTTTATCGTTTCCAGGCAGGACTTCGTAAGACTCCCGGGCCAAAGCTAAGGGAATTGTCTTATCCTTGGTTCCGTGAATCAGCAATACCGGTATCTTTATCTTGACAGCTTCATCCCTGACATCGAATTTTTGACTATACTCGTAAAGTATCTGGTGACAACGCTGTTTGGCCAGACCCTTGAGAACACTAAAATAGAGATGCTCCCCCCGCCATTCCATCTTTCCGCATCCCAATAGATGATCTACCACAGCTCGAAAGTTCAGGGCACCGCTAACACTAACTGCTGTTTTTATGCGCTGGTCAACTGTGGGCGACAGCAGAGCTGTCATACCCCCAAAGCTGTGACCAGTGATAGCAATCCGCCCCGAATCCATCTCCGGCCGCGCACTCAAAATATCTATTACCTTTGAGACGTCCTGTAAATTGCGGGGCAGAGTCACTTCCGCTTTGTCTCCCCCTGATTCACCGTGTCCGGGTAGATCATATCGATAAACAGCGTAGCCGGCAGCAGCCAGGTGATTGCTAAAACTCGGAATACAAGAACTGTTTTTATTTGACAAGAACCCATGGCAAAAAATCACGGTTGGCCAAGGTGGATTTCCGGTGGCTGGCAGCTCTACGATGCCACGAAGTTTTTCTCCCCGATCGGTTGTGAAATCTAAATCCATCAGCTTAATCAAATCCGCGTGTTTATGAGATTGGCAATCAGATCAACTGGTCCTTATTTGGAATTCGTGATTTGATGCTTGATAATTAGCAAAAGTTGGACTTATTATAACACAATAACTACAATAGAAGTATGGAGAAACACAGATCCATCTGGAAACGCACTACTTTTTTTGGAGCCATTTTCGCCGGCGCAATTTTGGTTTCCTACCTGGTAGTAAATTGGCCGGTCGTTGTGCAGCAAGCTCAGTTTGCCACCGGTAATATGCCGAACCCACCGATATTTGCAACTGAAGACGTAATCGAAATTCCGGAGATCGGCGTGCGGGCTCCAATTGTCTGGGCTACTGATGATAACAAAGACGCTCTGCAAAAGCAACTGCTAGACGGGGTGGTTCATTATCCCGAAACTGCCCTGCCCGGGGAGATTGGGAACGGCGTTTACGTCGGGCACAGCTCGAATTACTGGTGGGAAAAAAGCGATTACAATACGATTTTCGGGCTGATAAGTAAGTTAGAAGCCGGAACTGAAATAACTATCAGATATCAAGACCAGGAATATGTCTATGAAGTCTACGAAAACAGATCGGTCGCCAAAGATGACCCTGAAATCTGGCGGCAAACAGACACAGCTGAAATAACTTTGGTCACCTGCTGGCCCCGAGGAACGAACCTGAAGAATTTTTTGGTGCGGGGTAAACTACAATAATCCATAAGATTCAATTAAAGGAAAAGCGGGTTTCCCATAATTAGGAAACCCGCTTATTTTTGTCTGATAACGACGGGAACTATCTCACAGATCTGCCTGCGATCTAGTATCGATCGTCGTCGTCGAAGTCTTCGCTGCCGCGGTGAGACATCCCGGCGTCCGGGTCAACCGTCTCAGCCTCTGACTTTTCGAAAAGCTCTGCCAACGGCGTGCTGTGGAAGAGCTTTTGGACGAAGTCCTGCAAGCTCATACCGCGCTGCACCGCCAATGGCCCCACGTACTCGCTGATCTTCGCCAGCAAGGTCTGCTCACCGAACGTGGAGAGTGCAGACACCAGCTGTGGCGTCCACGCTCCGGCCTTGGAAGTCTCGGCCTCAACCTCAGCAACCAGCTTCTTGAGCGCAAACTCCAGGTCACGCTCCGCGATTGCCTGTCGCTGATCAGCGTCAGCCTTGGCAATAGCCCGCTCCTCTTCCGAAATCGCCGCGCGTTTCTTGATGCTGGCCAGGCAGGTCGACTGCCGCTTATCTTTCTCGATCGCCTCCTTGGCGATCTTATCCAGAGATGCAGTGTGATCACGCTCCCGCTCGGCTGCATCCAACTCGGCAGCATGCTGAGCTGTTTGAGCCTCAGCATTGGCCATCTGACGATTGTGCTCTTCCCCGACCTGAGTGGTCTGGAGTTCCAGCTCACTCTGGCGCTGCTTGGTATCAGCCTCGATCTGGGCCAGCTCCTGGTCGGCTTTTGCCTCCCGGCGAGTCAGCACCAGTTTCTGTTCCTTCTGCTCGACTTGGATCGTGCGATCGAAGGAGTGCCGCTGCTGCTGAATCAGAGTGGCCTTGACATGTTCGTCATCGACCATGAAGGCGAGAACTTCCACGTCATAGACCCGCATGCTGTTCTCTTCGAACGGCTTGCCGGGTCTACCCTGCCCCTCTTCACCAGGAACACCGAGGATGGTGTCGCGAATGAACGCCGTCGGGTCTTTGAAGAGCTCGGCCACCGTAGTCCGGCGGAAGGCTCCTCGCAGCAGAGAGCGAATATGGTCACACAGCAGCTTGACGTAGTTGGCCTCGTCGAACCACTTTTCTCGCTCCTCGCCAGTCTCACCTTCGAAATCCACTCGGTACTTGAGTTTGACAGAAACCTTGACCTGATCGGATGTCTCGAGGTTCTGCACGATGTCGCTGACGGAGTTGTGCCGCACCTTGAGATAAACATCGCGAATCAGGTTGTCGGTGGTCTTGGGCTTGCCGGTGGACATTTCCAGCGTCACCAGGGTCTCGTCGTACTCCAGCAGAACCGGCTGGGGGCCAACTACTACCCGACGGTTTCCCTTCCGGTCCGTGATCATGACCGCATAACCCGGCCAGACGTCGATAAGGACTGCTCCATCGTACTTGGTGTCCAGGGTGATCGTACGCGGTGGTGTGAACTTGGAGCGTCGAGTCATACGCTCCCCGACCAGATGGTCGGCACGGACTTCACCTCGCTGACGATCGGCAACCAGCCCACGCGATGTCGGCATGTCATCAACATCAGCATCGTACATGCCACGATCTTCACGCTGCGCGGCGAGTGCCAGGTTGTGCTCCAGAGCCTCCTTGCTCCCCGGAAACCACAGCTTGCACTGATCCCGTGTCAGAACCCGGCGAATATAGTTGTACTTCGTCGGGTCGGCCAGGAACATCTTGGGTCCGGTGATCATTTCCACCTTGCCGGTCTCGCGACTGAGAACGTAGCGACCTTCCCCTTCGGGGATAGCCACGGCAAAGTGGATGATTTCGCCATCTCCATAGGTGATGTACGCATGTTCCGGACGGGGATAGTAAATGGACATTTCTTTGCCGGTGATGAAGATCTCGTCACCCGCCTCGAGGTTCGTCCCCAGGACATCATCTCGGTAATCAGCGATCACCTTGATATGGATGCCCATCAGCTGGTTCAGCTCCAGGGCTCGGAACTTGCGCTCGCCGTCCTGGCTGAAGAAAACTTCGGTAGGACGCGGGAACACAACCGCCGGGCCGCGCACGTACCGCTTGTTACCGTCCTCTCCCTGGAGAATGCAGTACTCCAGGCGCTCGAGTGAAACAGCGTCACGGACGTACTGTTCACTCTGTTCCGGCTGTTCACTCTGTTCCGGAACGACCTCGATCCCGGTCGGCGGGATGAAGAAAGAAACATCTGTTCCTTTGATAACGATTCGCTGTCCGGTGGTCAGCTCTTCGGGAGCCGATCCTTCGGCGACGATAGCAGAGCTGTCATCGGGCGGAACCTCGACGGCGGACTTGCCCGACTTACCTTTTCCAGACTTCTTCCCCGCATCATCAGCCGGTTTTCTGTCAGCGGATTCATCCGGGTCGGCTTCTTCGGCCTGCGTTTGGACCTGCTGCGGCTTGAGCACCGCTTCGCTCCAAAACTTCCGCGCCGCCTCGTCATTATAGACTCGGCAGATCAGGAACTGGTTGGAACGCATCAAATGGCCGGGGATGACCTCGGCGTATTGCCCGGGGTAAAGGGCAAATTCAGCCGGTCCGGGGATGTTGACCCGCTGACCCTGGCTCAGGTCTACTGCCTGACTGGCGCCACCAGTCTTCGGATGTTCTTTCTCTTTCGAGCTGGCTTCCTCGACAGGGTTGTGGAGGACTATGTATTCATCCTCGTTGGCATGAACGAAAGACTGCTTGGCAACTTCCGGATCGGAAACCACCTCGATGAGACGAGTCTTGTGATTATAAATCACAAGCTCCTGATTCTCGCCGACAGCGGCCTTTGTCGGACCTACGGACGTTGTGACTGCGCCCGAATTGCGGTCCATGATAAAGACATAGACTCCCTGGGGAACGACTACGTCTCCGGTGAAACTCTCGCGCTCACGCCCCATCGGCACGCGACGATCACGAGAACTGCGATTACTGCGACCCTGGCTTTCAAGATCGCGGTCTTCTTCGTAACCCATAGTATCTCCCTCCTTGGGTTAGAGTTGAAAGAAACGCTTAAATTCTCAAAGAAACTTGTCACGTTTTTAGACTAACGTAACAGCTGACAATATCATTTGTTTTGCGAAATGTCAATACCAGGATAATATAAAAAACCAAAACAATAAAATACATGTTTTGGTGTCAGGTTCACTTATTATTTACGAGATGTAGCCTTTCATATGAGACAAAACCAGTCACACTTGTCGCTACCACTATCATTAACCAGAACCACCATTGTTTCAATAAATATACAGATATATTTTCCGGGACCTGCTCCGGAGCAGCAGCCTCTAGATCCGCTGCCGTTGGCTCTGGTTCGGTGATGGGACCCACAGCTGCCCCTTCCCCAATCCGCGGTTGTAACCGATTTTCATCGATGCTATCAGTTTCAATAATAACAGAATCTGTCGCCCGCACGATAAGCAAGGGTGATAGAACAAATGTAAATGCCAGTGACCAAACAATGATTTGGGTTATTGTGATTTTGTCCATACCTACATTTTCACTTTCTGACCGGGCTGCACATCGTTCTTCCCCGCACTATTCTTTTTAGGCTGATGCATTGATTGCGGTTTTTGCTTGACGGCTTCATCTAGTGAAATCTCTGGATTCTTTTTCTGGCGCTGTCCGGCTGGGACAGCTGGCGGTTTGGGCGGTTGCCAACCCTTGGGACGACCGGATTTTTCGCTTTCAGATTTCTTTGGTGACGCCGCTGGCTGACTTTTCTGATCGGTTTTGACCTGCTCTATTGCTTCCGGTGTTGGTATCCAGGCGTGGTCTTTGTCTCTCTGCTTACCACCACCTTTGGGTGGAGCACTCTCTTGCGGCCGCTTGCTTTGCTGGGGACGCTGGGGTCGTCGCTGATCACCACCTCTATCCCTTCCACCTCGCCGCGGTTTACGATCTCCCCCGCCTTTCGGTTTGTACTTTGGTGTGTATTGAAATTTCGGCTTAGGCTTTTCTTCGTCTGGAATATCCTTGGCGTCGAACACTCCGCTCCAACGAGCAATTTTGTCTTCGACTTCTTTCCGCGGGTTGGCGTATCGCTCCCGAGAAACCCGGACGACCTTCTGCATATTCCCCGTCGGCTCGAACTGCATATTAATGGTATTGGCACTAAATCCTTCTCCGGCCACGCCGTCAATCATCAGTTTTATATAGTAGTGATACTTAGGCAGATTAACCAGATCCTGTTGCATAAAAACCGGTTCAAATTCCTTTTCCAGTACCTCAGCATCCATTGCCCCCACCCGAAATGAAACTATTGTTCCGACATTACCAAATACTGCATTCGCCACCGCTTCTGGCATTTGTTCAATATACTGATGAGCCATGGTTAGACTAAGACGATACTTTCGAGCTTCTGATAAAACGTCAGCGAAACTCTCGGTGGCGAAAGTCTGAAACTCATCTACATACAAGAAGAAATCGCGCCGCTCTTCCTCCGGAATATCGGCCCGGCTCATGGCGGCCAAGCTGAGTTTGGTTACAATCATCGCTCCCAAGAGAGCACTACTCTCTTCACCAATCTTTCCTTTGGAGAGATTCAGAATAAGAATTTTGCCGTTATCCATAAGCTCACGCATGTCAATCGTACTTTTAGTCTGACCGACAATATTACGGATAACAGCATTAGCCAGAAACTGCCCGACCTTATTCTGAATAGGAGCAATCGCCTCGACTAAAAACCTGTCATTATAACGGGAAAATTCATCAACCCAGAAAGCTTTCACCACCGGATCCTGGATCTGCTTAATAACTTTTTTACGGTAAGACTTATCAACTAGCATACGAGTCACACCCAGCAACGTGCTGTCCTGGTAATCCAGCAGAGCCAAAAGAGCGTTGCGCAGCAAGTACTCCAGGCGCGGCCCCCAGGAATCAGCCCAGATTTTTTTGAAAATACCCACCAGCCCGTCAGCCACCAGGTTGTGGAAACGACGATCAGTCTTTTCCAAAACATTGAAAGCCACCGGATAGTCAATGTCAGTCGGATTGATATAGACAACGTCGTTGATACGTTCCTTGGGAATATGTTCCAAGAGCCAGTCCGCCGAATCCCCGTGCGGGTCAATGAAAGCCAGTCCACGGTTGGCATGGACATCGTTGTAAGCCAGGTTCCGTAGCAAGTGAGATTTACCCATACCGGTCTTCCCGATAACATACATATGCCGGCGACGATCGTCTGTTTTTATACCAAACTGGGTCCGCTGGTTGCGGAAATTGGTTTCACCGAAAACATTTATACTCTCTTCTGGCATAGCTATTTAGTCTTAATCGGGCTACCGGCAATCGGCAAATCTCGCGGAGCAGCGCCCTTTCTGGCCTCAACCCGCTCTATAGTCTTGGCTTTGACCGTCGGCATTGGGAAGTGAAAGACCGTGGCCAGCTCTTCGGTAGTTAAAATGAAAGGTTTGTTGCCGACCCACATACTCCGCGTCTGACAGACTTCTAACATCCGCCGTTTGCGCCAGTATTCCCGGTAATCACGCATGAAATAGTCAACCTTTGTCTTCATTTTGTTGTCCGGCTTGAAACCGTTTAGGTTCTGAGTATTGAAATGTTGCAGATAACCGAAGAAACCAGTAACACCGCGCTGGATAAGATAAGTGTCTTTTTTCGCCACATAAAATACCCGCCCGTGGACCTCAAATCCTAGCTTCGCCATATTTCTATCTAGCGCCAACAAAGCGTTATATAAATCGGGGGACATTAGAGGCATCTTTTGTTCCGGAGTTTCCGCAGTAATAGCCTCGTATCCTAACGCCTGGTCGATAACATTTCCGGCCGCATTCAAGGGAGTAGACAGCGCTGACATAACCGCGTTTGCCTGCGCCGGTGGTAGTTTTCCCAGAAGCTTATCTCGCAGTGCTTCGCCCTCTTTAACCCAATTGTGGTCTTTGGACATGACTGGTCGGCAAACCCATTGCACCCATAGCTGCTCCCCCTCTCCCATTAGGCTCATTAATTCCGTGATAGACGACATAGGATCAATGACTTCTTGGGTAATACGTTCTTCAAAATCGGGGTAGGTGCGGATCGGGTATGCATCCTCCTTAAGAAGCAAAATCTCTGCTCCCCAGGCCTTATAACCCCTTTCCAGAAAATCATCCGGGATCAGCTGCGTATAATCTTCAACTTCGGTGATTTCTGCTTCCGGGTACTGCGCATATATGTTGGCCTCAAAAAGATCACGGAAAGCAAACGGCATTCGGAAAATATAGCGGATATGTCCGGCAATTCCAATCAGTTCAGCACTGAAGAATTCTTGCACACCGCCCTTCCAGTATTTCTCAAACATATTAATACCGTGCGCCATCCCAAAGGCAGCCGCAAAGATCTGCTCCATTGATTTGGGTGTCCGCTCGGCATCCTTGGGAACGGTCACAGTCAGCAGGCGAAAATCAAGCCCCTTTACGAACTGGGTCTGAATATAATCAACCCAATACCACCAGGACGCCATTAACAAAAACAGTGGCACAAAAAGCCACCATGTTTTTCCAAGCAAAAACCAAACATATACAAAGGGACCGGTAGTAAAAGCCTCGACCAAACCTGACTGTAGTGATGTAAGAAATTCTGACATCGTTGT
>CAZLGC010000013.1:0-4197 GCA_964559275.1 uncultured Candidatus Saccharibacteria bacterium | reverse complement strand
GTTTATAACCCAAACATTAGCGGATTATTCCGCCCCGCGACCCCTTGATTATAGCACAATTTATTTTATTCGGCTAATCGGTAACGACCGTCTTCTTGCCGAACAAACTTGTCTTTATTTTGCAAACCCAATAGGATGGTGTTTTTCTTGACTAAACGCTGTTTCATTACCTCTTTTACCAGTTCTTCACGAGTTATCGGTTGCTCTTTGCGCTGCATAATTTTCTCCAGCACATCGGCAACAGTACCGGGTTCATAACCCCATTCTTTGAGGGCGTAAATACCCCGACCCACCAGCACAAACCGGTCATCCTTAATCAGTTCATTGTGAACTGTTTGCGGGTGAGCTTTCTTCTGGTCAAAACCGCTGGCATCGATTTCTTTGGCAATATCAACGAAATGAAGCGGATCACCGTTCTTGGAAAGAACAATGTAAGCCTTGTCTTTGACGCCGCGCGGTGAAATCTGGGCCCAGTCAGCCAGTCCCCATTCACCGAAAGGATTTCGTCTGACGCCCTTGCTAATCATCAGAATTGCCGCAACGGAGTTCTCATCCAGGTTATCACCGTGTTTCTCGTAAACCGGGTGGTCCGAAAGATGATCTGTAACATTTTCATGAGAAACCGGTTCTCCATTTTTCTGCAAAACCTCATGGAAAGCATCGATAATTTCCCGGGCAGTTTCCAGTTCGGCATCCTTGGTTCCCCAAGCCCGATGAAAATCGCTGTTTTCATCAAAACGTTTGAAGTCATCATGTAATTCCAAAATGAATAGCACCGCCGCTCTGTCTGCTTGACCGGCTTCCTTGGCTTCCAGCATAGTGTCCACCAGATGGTTTTCTTCCATAACTTTACCGGTGGAATTCAGTACAGAAACGATAACTTTGCTTACCGGATCAAGTGAATTTTGTTTATCGCGCAGCTCTTTCAAAGTAGCTGACTGAACCTGGCGGATTCGCTCGCGCGTAACGCCGTAGTTGCTGCCGATTTCCTCCAAAGTTCGAGCCGGGCGACCATCCAGGCTGTAGCGCTGACGGATAATGTCAGCACCGCGGCTATCAACTGCTTTCAAAAGTGACAAAACAGAGCCAGCGGGATCAAAGTCCTGCAAGCTTTTTTCATCTTGAGAAGACAAAACTTCTTCGAGAATAGATTTTTTTGACATATACTTTCCCTAAACAGAATTAATGATTTTTAGCTAAAATAAGACAAAAACTTCACCTCGGAACGGAGCCAATAAGCCCCACTCCTTAGTAGAGAGAGAATAACATAGTATTGAATATAAGTCAAGAAAATTGTCTAAAAAAAGACGGGCCCAATTCAGGTGTCCGTCGCTTGAACAAATTATTTATTCCTTATTTACGCCACTTTTGCCAGGCTACCAGTACCGGAGTCGCTACAAAAATTGATGAATAAGTGCCGACTAATACTCCGATAATTAGAGCTAAAACAAAGTACTGGATAGTTTCACCGCCAAACAGAAATATAGCCAGCAAAACAAACAGGGTCGTCAGGGATGTATTGAGAGATCGAACGATTGTATTATGCAAACCTTTTTCAGCCGCTTCTTCAAAAGGCAAATTTTCTTTGAGCAGAACGTCACGCACTCGGTCGAATACTACAATGGTGTCGTTGACTGAATAACCAAGAATAGTCAGCAAAGCGACTACAAACAGCGTATCTATCTCAACATTCAGGACCAAACCGAGTACAACGAATATACCCATGGCAATCAGAATGTCATGAGCCAAAGCTATCAGCGCGCAAACCCCAAATTTCCAGGAAGCAATCGGCCCGGAAACTTTCCGGAAGGCGTAGGCAATATAAGCTACGATAGCAATCAGCACCACAATAATCGCCCAAATCGCTTTTTGGCTAAGTTCTTTCCCGATTGTCGGACCGATGGTGTCAAACCGAAGTTCTTCAACTTCGCCAAATTTTTCCGAAATCTTATCTTCCAAAGCGTTTTTCTGCTCGTTGCTCAGCTCCTGGGTACGCACAACCATGTTACTCTCCCCCGCCGGCTGGGCTTTGATATCACCCCATTCACCGCCGGAAAAATCGTCAACCAGTTCCTGAGCTACCGGACGATCATCCTTGAATTGTATTTCCAGCAAACTGCCCCCAGTGAAATCAATACCAAGATTCAGTCCATAAACCAGCAACAAAACGATGCTGGCGCCGACCAGGATACCGGAGACTAAGAACCAAATTTTGCGGTGCCCAATTATATTGAACATATTATTTCTCTGTCTTCGGATTAGTTTTGGGTTTCAGCCCGTACCACCAGGTGTGCTTTTGCATATATTTAGTCGCCGAAAGCTTGAGGAATGTCTGGGTGATTGTAATCGCAGAAATCATACTGATCAAAACACCGATTCCCAGTGTTAGAGCAAATCCTTTAATAATGCTAGTTCCGAACCAGTACAAGATGATACAAGTGATAAGTGTTGATATATTTGAATCCCGGATTGAAGACCAAGCTTCTTTGAAACCCTTATCGATGGCTGCTGAGAGCGGTTTACCCTGCCGCGCCTCCTCCCGGAATCTTTCGAAAATCAAAACATTTGCATCCACCGCCATCCCAATAGATAATATGAAACCAGCTACTCCGGCTAATGTCAGAGTTACCGGAATCAATTTAAATATTGCCAAAACGATCAGAGCATAGATAATCAGAGCTGCCACCGCCAGGATACCCGGCAAGCGGTAATAAGCAATCATGAATATCGCTACCGCTAGCAGACCAATCAGCCCGGCGATCAGACTTTTTTGGACTGATTCTTGTCCCAACGTCGCCCCGACTGTCTGGCGACTGATGAGTTCAATTGGAACCGGCAGAGCTCCGGCATTGAGATTACGCGCCAGCTCCTTGGCTTCGTCGATAGTGAAATCACCAGTGATAACAGCTGTGCCTTCACCGATTCTTTCCTGGACTACCGGCGCACTAATAATAACGCCGTCAATCAGAATCGCTACCCTATTGCCGACATTGCGCTCGGTAATTTCAGCAAACAAAGCCTTGCCCTCATCATCAAATTCCAGCTGCACTTGCGGGGTTCCGACTCCCTGCTGCGGGAAAACGACCTGGGCACTTTTGAGATTTTTACCGGTCAGGCCGGTAGGCTCAAACTGAGGTTCTTGCAAAAGCGCGCTAACATCAATAGGGTTACCCTCTTCATCCGTAATTTCACTAGTTATTTCCTCTATCTCTTCCGGTGTTAGTTCGGGCAGTTCTTCTCCTTCCGCCTCACTGTTTTCTTCCGTGGTTTCATCCTGAGCCAGACGACGATCTGATCTAGGCTCCTCAGCCGGACGCCCTTCCCCTTCTTCTTCCGTAGCCGATTCTTCTATAGTCTCCCCCTCCGCCTGAATTTCCATGTCCGGGGAAATCACCTCTTCCTGGAATTCCAGAGTGGGAGTTTCACCTATAGCGGAAATGGCCGCGTCGATATCCTTAATACCAGCCAACTCTACAATCAAGCGATCATCACCTGAAACTTGCACAACCGGCTCGGAAACACCGAACATATTTACCCGACGTTCAATAACATCACGAACTCCGGCCATAGCTTCGGGCCGATCCTCAGAATCAATATTGCTAAGATCGGCCTGATAAACTAGCTGACTGCCGCCCTGTAGGTCTAGGCCCAGATGAACTTTTATGGGTTTGAGTAAATCAGCTTCAGTTTCGCCTTCTTGGGGCTGAAAACCAAGTTTATTGAAATCAAAACTCGGCCCTTGCGGCATATCAACAATTATCGCGAGGACCACGACTACGGCAATGATTATTAAGCTGGTATAGAGTCTACGACGTGAGGTCATAATTAGAATTCTTTACTTCAACCGGATTCCCGAAATCGAGAAATCTCGGCTTCAAGTTCTCCGTTTATTTTCTGTTCTGCCTGCACCCCAGGTGCCTTGAGAGCATCTTTAGTAAGTTTTGCCAGGTCTTCCTTTCTGCTAGCAAGCAACTGCTCAGCCGCCTCAATATCTTCAGCTGATAGGACTAACGACTCTGCAGATTCATCACCAGTCAGAATTTCGGTACGACGACTACGCACCCAAGATTCAATCCCAGTTGATTCCTTTTTTGATTCCGAAACACTCCCATCTTCTTTTTTATCGGGATTATCGTGTTCAGCTCGAAACCAATCTGGTAATTTTTCCATGAAATTTAGTGAACTATAACAGCATCA
>CAZLGC010000012.1:11264-24483 GCA_964559275.1 uncultured Candidatus Saccharibacteria bacterium | reverse complement strand
GAGAATTGTAGCATAGCTGAATATTTAAGGCCAGAGTGTCTTGACAGGCCGGTGGTGGTGACTATAATGATATTAGCACTCTTAAGTTTTGAGTGCTAATCAAACTATATGACTTCGCGACAAAAGTCTATTTTAGGGGCAATTGTTAGGGAATATACAGAAACTGCCAAACCGGTAGGTTCGCGAGTTCTTGTGGAAAAGTACGGCTTTAAATTGTCGCCGGCCACGATTCGTAATGAAATGAAGGCGCTGGAGAAGGCCGGCTTGATTGATCAGCCACATACTTCCGCCGGTCGGGTCCCGACGACCAACGGTTACCGATTCTTCGTTGATACGCTGATGAGTTATGTCGACCTGGCGAAACGTGACCAGGTGAAACTGGAGAATAAGCTGAAGTCAATCCGGGAAGGCTACGATGCTATCCTGAAGGAATCGGCGTCAATGCTGGCCCAGATTTCTGGCAGCATTGCCCTGACGGAAAAGGAACAGCGCCAGGCTTTCTGCTCCGGGATAGCTAATCTTCTGAACCAACCTGAATTTGCAACGGTGGAAAAGGCGTGCAAGATGGCGGAAGTGTTTGAACGTCTGAGTGACGAAGTTGCCAGTCTTGATAAGAAAAAATCAAGCAGCTCCAGTAAACGGGACGTAGCCGTCTATATCGGTTCGGAAACAAGATTAACCAGTGATCTGGACTGTAGCTTACTTGTTTCGCGCTACGAGTTGCCGTCGGGAGAAGAAGGGCACGTGGCAATCTTGGGTCCGACGCGAATGAAGTATAGCCGTAACATCTCACTCATAAAGCATCTAACAAATTTACTTCGTAATAATTTCTTTACCGGGATACTGCTAGTCACCATCCTCGGTGGAAGCTCAGTCTGCTTACTAAAATGGTAAAAAGAAGCAAGGTTTCTAATAAAAAATCTAAAGATCAAGCCAAGAAGATTTCTGCCAAGGAACTGGCTTTGTATAAGGAAAAAGCAGCTGAGAATCTGGCCGGTTGGCAGCGGGCGAAAGCTGATTACCAGAATCTAATCAAACGCACCGCGGCTGAAAAGGAAACCGCGGTGAAAATGGCTAACGAGCAACTGATTTTGGAGATGCTACCCTTGGTGGACAATTTCAAGCACGCCTGTGACCATTTACCCGCTGATTTGGAGGGTAATGATTGGATAAAGGGCGTTCTTTTTATCAGAGATCAACTTGAGAAATTGCTGGAAAATGAGGGGGCGAAACCAATTGCCAGTGTTGGTAAGAAGTTTGACCCCGAAAAACATGAGGCGGTCGAGCGTATTAAAACTAAGGAGTCAGGTAAAAAAGATATGGTTGTGGAGGAGGTGCAGGTCGGCTACACCCTGCGTGGCAAAGTTATTCGGCCGGCCCGAGTCAAAGTAGCTGTTTAGCAATTGTCAGTCTGTTTAAGGCAGACAATTTCCAAACAACTAAAGTTTCAAAACTATGTCAAAAATTATCGGAATTGATCTGGGCACAACCAACTCGGCCATGGCGGTAGTTGAGGGCGGAGATGCTCAAATTATCGAAAACAAAGAAGGTAATCGCACCACTCCTTCGGTTGTAGCCATAAATAAGTCGGAGGAAAGGTTGGCTGGCCTGACGGCCAAACGCCAGGCAGCAACTAACCCTGAAAATACTCTATTCAGCGCCAAACGTTTTATTGGTCGCAAATTTTCCGATCCGGATGTACAGCGCGACAAAGAGTTGATGCCGTTTGAGATGCGAGAAGGCTCATCGGGCGGGATTGAGATGAAAATGGGCGAGAAGTGGTACCGGCCGGCGGAAATTTCCGCTATGATTCTGCAGAAACTTAAGGCTGACGCCGAAGCCAAGCTTGGCGGTGAAGTTAAGGAGGCGGTTATTACTGTCCCGGCCTATTTTGACGATTCCCAGCGTCAGGCGACCAAGGATGCCGGTAAAATTGCCGGATTTGAGGTGAAGCGGATTATCAACGAACCGACCGCCGCCGCTCTGGCCTACGGTTTTAACAAGAAGAAAAATGAGAAGATTGTGGTCTATGATCTCGGGGGAGGCACTTTTGATGTCTCTGTGCTGGAGGTCGCAGATGACACGGTTGAAGTAAAGGCCTCTACTGGCGATACCCATCTGGGCGGCGACGACTTTGACCAGAAGATAATGGATTGGATTTTGGAGGAATTCAAGAAAGAAAATGGGGTTGATCTGAGCAAGGATCAACAGGCGCTGCAGCGGGTTAAAGAAGCGGCCGAAAAAGCCAAGGTTGAGCTTTCCTCAACTACGGAAACGGAGATAAACCAGCCTTTTATCACTGTTGACTCATCCGGTCCTAAGCACCTGAACATGAAAATGACCCAAGCCAAGCTGGAAGAATTGGTTGGTGATCTGGCGACCAAAACCATAGATCCTCTCGCCAAAGCTCTCGAGGAAGCCAAAATGGACAAGGACGATATCAACGAGGTGATTTTGGTCGGTGGTCAGACCCGAATGCCTTTAATCCAGGCCAAAGTGAAAGAATTTTTCGGGAAAGAGCCGAATAAGTCTATAAACCCAGACGAAGTGGTGGCCATGGGAGCAGCGCTCCAGGGCGGCGTTATGCAAGGCGATGTCAAAGATGTCTTGCTTCTAGATGTGACCCCGTTGTCACTAGGTATTGAAACTCTGGGGCAGGTTAATACAGTTCTGATTGAAAAAAACACTACTATTCCGACATCAAAGACCCAAATTTTTTCTACCGCCAGTGATAATCAGCCTTCGGTTGAGATCAATGTGCTGCAAGGTGAGCGGCCGATGGCGACAGACAATAAATCACTGGGCCGCTTCATTTTGGACGGCATCCCGCCCGCACCGCGCGGCGTACCACAGGTTGAGGTTAAATTTGACATTGATGCCAATGGTATCTTGAATGTATCCGCCAAGGACAAAGCTACTGGTAAAGAGCAAAAAATCACCATTACCGCTTCCTCCGGGCTCACCGACGAAGAAATTGAGAAAATGAAGAAAGATGCGGATGCGCACGCTGATGAAGACAAGAAGAAGCGAAAGATAATTGACGAAAAGAACAAAGCCGAATCGTTGATATTCCAGACCGAAAAAGTCCTCAAGGATGCTGGCGACAAAGTCGACGCCAAAACTAAGAAATCGATTCAGGCCAAGGTTGACGCCCTCAAAAAGGTGAAGGACGGCGAAGACACAGATGCTATCAAAAAAGCGTCTGAGGAGCTTTCTCAAGAGATTCAGAAAGTCGGTACCCAGATGTACCAGGCGGCGCAGCAGGCGCAAGCTAAGGCCGGCAAGCCTGGTCCTGATCAGAGTAAAAAGGGCGATGATGGTCCGGTTGAGGGTAAGGTGGAGGATAAGAAGTAATCAAATTGAATCATAGCTTCATAATTGCATAAGAATGAAGGTCGGTATCCCCCGAGCGGGGCTTTACTATGTCTATTATCCTTTTTGGAAAACGTTCCTTGAAACGCTGGGTTTTGAGGTTGTCCTGTCCGATCCGACTGATCGAGCCTTACTGGAAGCAGGTTTGAAAATTGCCAACAGCGAGATGTGTCTGCCGATGAAAGTGATGTACGGGCACATTGTCGCGCTTAAGGATAAGGTCGATGCGATTTGTCTGCCCCAGATGGATGAAGCCAAATGGGGGGCAGGCAAGCTGGGAACTTCAACTTATTTTTGTCCCTACTTTGTCGGGCTGGCTGATGTGATGCGATCGGAATTTCCGGAGACTGAATTTTGGCAGCCGCTGATGTCATTCCAAGATAACGAGATCGAGGCGGAACCTTGGCTGGAATTTGCCGGTCGCCACGGGATCGATGATACGACTGCAAAGCGGGCATTTCAGAAAGCTAAGCAGACACAGCAAAAATATATCCAAGCACAGGTTACGAAGCAGCGAACACCGCTGGAGCTTCTGGAGAGTAAAAAAATTGTTCAACCAAAAGATGGTCGAACAATAGGTTTGGTCGGTCGCCCCTATTTAGTGTACGATGAGCAGGCTAATTTGAATTTGATAGGCAAGCTAAATCAGCGTGGTTTTAAGGTCCGCACCATGGAAATGTTGCCTAAGTCGGAGCTAAAGAAAGGTGAAAAACGTTTGTCCTGGAACCGTCGTTCCCACTGGCTGCTGACGAACGAAGAGTATGGAGCTATTTTTCATCTCGGTGACCAGTCTGACGTTGCCGGGATCATTTATGTCATTCCTTTCAACTGCGGACCGGATTTTGTGGTTGAAGATTTTGTCATCCGCCAAGTCCGTAAACAAAAACCAATCAGTGTTATTTCGATTGATGAGTCTACGGGTGAAGCCGGTCTCACGACCAGAGTCGATGCTTTCTTAGACATGATTCCAAAATAATGCCAAAATATTCTTCATTCCCCGGTCTTTATGAGCATCTCGCTATGCGAGCTATGTTTCAGTATTTTGGGAAGCAGTTTGTCGATCCTCCTGAAATGAATGACTCGATGCTGAAGTACGGTGAGGCAAAATCGCCGGAATATGCTTGTCTTCCTTTTAAAATCTATCTGGGATATTTTCGTGATTTAGCGCAGCAGGGAGTTTCTCATATTTTCGTACACGGTACGCGGGGAATGAGAGCTTGCCGCTATCTTGACCTGTGGGAAGGGATGCAAAAAACTCTCCGCGACGAGGGTTACACGGATTTCACTTTTTACTTTTGGGGCGGGTATGGCGCCTGGAAGTCATTTCGCCAGCTGAAGAAAGTTATGGGTGGGCCCTCTCTTCTCAAGATGCTGGGCGGTGTGCTGGTATATTCGGCGGCTCTAGAAACAACTGATCTGCTCAATGATATGGCTAACCGAGCCCGGCCCCGGGAACTGGAACCCGGCGCAACAGACAAATGGCTAGAAAAGTGGTTAACTAAATTGAAAAAGGTCAATAAGCGAAATCAGCCGAAGAAAATATACCAGGCCGCCTGTGCTGATTATACCAACATCAAACAGGATAAAGGCAAAGATATAATCAAGGTTGCTTTCACCGGTGATTTATTCAAAGTTCATGAGCCTTTTTTCCACTTTGATACCATCCGCAAATTGAATCAGCTGGGGGTTGAAGTTAAGCAGCCGGAAAGTTTTTCCCTGATGTTCATCGGTACCAACAAAATTCCTTCCCGCAGCAATTATACCCGGCAATTTAAATATTATGTTCAAAAATCAAAAAAATATCTGCGTTCGCTCCCGGCTTCATATTTTGATCTGGGGATCGGCGAAGTGATTGATGAATTAGATAACGGTGCCGAAGGAATAATTCATTTTCAGTCTTTCGGTTGTATGCCGGACATAATGTTCAAACCCATTTTGGACCGGATCGGCAAAGATTATAACGTGCCGGTTCTGCATTTTATGCGGGATACCCATGCTTCTGACGCCGCTTACCAGACTCGGCTGGAGGCCTTTGTAGATTTAATTAAGCGAAAGAAAAAATAAATCCATGCCCAAAGCGTATTTAGGAGTAGACGTCGGTTCGGTTAGCTGCAACGTGATCGCAATTGATGACAATGATAATTTGATTGCTAAAACCTATATCCGTACCCACGGCCAGCCGATTGAAGCGATCAAAAAAGGGCTGGCGGAAATCGAGGACAAGCTCAGTAGTATGGAGGTGGCTGGGGCCGGCACCACCGGTAGTGGACGCAACCTGGCGGGTGTTTTGGTGGGTGCGGACGTTGTTAAGAATGAAATCACCGCTCACGCGGTGGCGGCGGCCAAGCAGGTTCCGGGTGTGCAGACAGTTCTCGAGATCGGCGGACAGGACTCTAAGATTATAATCTTGCGCGAAGGCGTGGTGACTGACTTCGCTATGAATACAGTCTGTGCGGCCGGCACTGGGTCCTTTCTGGATCAGCAGTGCGGTCGGCTGGGAATTAAAATTGAGGATTTTGGTGATTTAGCGCTGCAGTCCAACACGGATGTAAATATTGCCGGGCGCTGCACGGTTTTTGCCGAATCGGACATGATCCACAAGCAGCAAACCGGGGCCAAGCGCGAGGATATCATCCGTGGGCTCTGCGAGGCGCTGGTCAGAAATTATCTCAATAATGTCGCCAAAGGCAAAGATATTCAGGAACCAATAGTTTTCCAGGGCGGTGTTGCCGCCAATAAAGGCATCAAATCAGAATTTGAAAAAGCTCTAGATAAGAAAATTACGATACCCGATAATTTCGACGTCATGGGAGCAATCGGGGCGGCGCTGCTGGCGAAGGAAGCGGAGCCGGCTCCGACTAAGTTCAAGGGCTTTGCTATCAAAGATACAGATTTCAAAACCACCGCTTTCCAATGCATGGACTGTGCCAATAAGTGCGAAGTGGTGGAATTTCGCGAGAACGGCCAGGTGATTGCCCGCTGGGGAGATCGTTGCAACAAGTGGAGCGAAGATTTGGATAAGGATCCTGAAGAAAAAATCTCGACAAAATAAAGTACAAAAATATGGAAGATGATTATGAACCTTTGACCCCGGATCTTAGCCGTAAACAAAAACAGGGCCAAACTATTCCCTGGGGAGCTTTGATTGTTGTAATCATTGTTGTTAGCTTCGGGGTTAGTGTAATTACTGGTTTCTTGCTGGGTGATCATTTCAATGCCTGGCTGGAGGAACGTTTATCCGAAGCTGATATTCCCGGAGTGACCACGACTGTTGAAGTCACCGAAGAAGAATCAGCTACGATTGCCGCCGTGGAGAAAACTCAGCCGGCGGTGGTCAGCATTGTTGTGACCAAAGACATTTCCCAGATTTATGAGGATACTTACGGGAATGAACTGTTTCCGTTCTTTTTCAGCACCCCGGGTGAGCAAGAGGGATCCCAGGAAATCGGGGGCGGAACGGGTTTCTTTATCAGCTCTGATGGAATGCTTTTGACCAATAAGCACGTAGTTCAAGATGCCAATGCCGATTACTCGGTGATTTTGCAGGATGGCACTCGCTATGACAATGTCACAGTTCTCGCTCGCGATCCGATTGAGGATATGGCAGTTCTAAAAGTTGACGATGGTGATGATTTCCCGGCACTGGAATTCGGTGACTCCGATGCGCTCAAGGTTGGCCAAACCGTTATCGCCATTGGCAACAGTCTGGGGCAGTATCAGAATTCAGTGACTAAGGGTATTGTCAGCGGGCTAGGTCGCGATATTACCGCCGGTGATTCGTTCGGACAATCTTCGGAAAGGCTACAGAATATTATTCAAACCGATGCGGCTATCAACCAGGGGAATTCCGGCGGACCGCTGATTAATTTGGCGGGTCAGGTTGTCGGGATTAATACCGCGGTCGATTACTCCGGTCAACTGGTAGGGTTCGCCTTGCCTATAAATGGTTTCAAAGACGAAATTGAAAGTGTTCGCGAAAGCGGCGAGATTGTAAAACCATATCTGGGAGTGCGCTATGCAATTCTGACAGCGGAAATTGCCGAGCAGAATGATCTTGACTATGACTACGGCGCTCTAGTTTTGCGCGGCCGCGAAGTCGGGGCTCTGGCGGTTGTGCCCGGCAGCCCGGCGGACAAGGCGGGGATTGTGGAAAATGATATCATTCTGGAAATCAACGGTACGCAAATCAACGAGGATAACGATCTTTCCGCCCTGATCCAGACATATCAGGTCGGCGATAAGCTGACACTCAAGATTGTCCATGACGGCTCGGAAAAGGAAATCGAAGTAATCCTCGAAAAAAGATCTACTGATGGCTAAAGATTATTATGAAACTCTAGGAATCGGAAAAGACGCGTCTGATGATGACATCAAACGCGCTTTTCGAAAACTGGCGCATAAATACCATCCGGATAAAGGCAACGGCAACGATGAGAAGTTCAAGGAAGTGAACGAGGCTTATCAGGTTTTGTCTGATAAACAGAAACGCGCTCGTTATGACCAGTTCGGCCACGCCTTCGATGGCGCCGGGGGGGGCGGCGGGGCAGGTGGATTTCCGGGCGGAGGCTTTGGCGGATTTGACTTTAGCAATTTCCAGCAAGCTGGTGGAGCCCAGGGTTTTGATTTTGGCAATATGGGCGATATTTTTGAAGGTGTTTTTGGCGGCCGGCGGCGGTCACGCACCGGCCCGGTCCCGGGCAATAATATTGAGATGGATGCTACGGTTGATTTTATGGATACCGTCACCGGCAGCGAGCGAGAGATAAAAGTCTACAAGCGCATGAAATGTCCGGTCTGCAACGGCAACGGGGCTGAGCCCGGCACCAAAATCGAAACCTGCTCGGAATGTAAGGGGCAGGGTCAGGTGACCCAGGCCCGGCAAACTATTTTAGGCACTTTCCAGCAGGTTACAACCTGTCCGAAATGTCGCGGCGAGGGCAAGGTAGCCCAGGTTCCCTGTAAAAAATGCGGGGGAGACGGGCGTATCCGTGATTACGATAAATTCAAAGTAAAAATCCCGGCCGGGATTGACGACGGCCAAACTATTCGGATTGAAGGGCGGGGGGAAGCCGGCTTGCGCGGTGGCCCGGCGGGAGATTTGTTCCTTCGTGTCCGAGTGAAACCGCATAACGAGTTCAGTCGTCGGGGTTATGATATTCTCTCCAAAGTGCCGATATCATTTTCGCAGGCGGCCCTGGGCGACACGATTGAAGTTGAGGGGGTAGAAGGCAAAGAAACTCTCAAAGTTCCTGCCGGGACACAAACAGGCACGAATTTCAAAATCAGGCATAAAGGCATCCCGCATCTCAACAGTTCCCGGCGGGGGGATCATTTGATCAAAGTCATCATCAAAACCCCGCGGCGCTTGAGCCGGAAGCAAAAGAAGATATTAAAAGATCTAGGTATATAAAAAACAGCCCCCGTACGGGGGCTGTTTTTGTTTGCTAAACATATCATCTAACCACTGTATCCGTGTGGGGGACAGGCAAAAACAACAACAAAGATGTGGAACGCATCATTATAGTAGCGGCTGCTATTTGAATAGACCGAACCCCCTACCGGTGGGGCACATTCGTTGCAGGCTTCAGCCCAGAAGGAGAATCGCCCATTGAACCACACCTGTTGTGGGTTGTTTACCTGGAAGAAGCCTCCGGCTGTTCCGGGCAAAGGCAGCATCATTTCAACTATCTCAATTGGTTCACCGCCCCAGTATTCATTGCCCATACCTTTGCCGCCTTTCATGATGAAACTTGGTGATCCGAATGGTTCGGTAGGTATTAACTCAAAATCATCCAGGTTGTCACCAAAAAGGCTTTCGGGGTTCAATCCGTCCATGAAGTCACTAAATCCATCTTCGTCTATATTGGCCGGGAAAACGAAGTCTTCGGTGTTAACACTGGTGTTCTTGGCTCTGAAAGCGATGCCGATAGCCGGAACCGGGTGGCCTGGGTTATAACCCCAGAAAGGCAAACTCATTCCCATACTGCTGAAAAAGTGAAGTGCGGACCAGTAAGGAAAGGGGACAGTGTAATGTTCTACCCTTGATTCATACGTGTTTTCGGTTGGTTCTCCCGGGGGTATTTGATGGAGTACTTCTCCTTGAGGAGGTAGGAACTGTGGGTCAGTTGTGTCATCTTGGGCGAGTTCCTCCATGACTTCGCTTTGTGATTTCTCCCCATTGGTTTCTGACTGCTGTATATCAGGAGTTTTTTGCTGAGTAGAAGACTCGCCGCGGAGGAACACGGTTATGGCGGTCCCGGCATTCTCATTCAAGGCGAAAATGCTGATGACTACAGCCAAAGCAACTACCACAACAACGACGGTGATGATTTTGGCATTTTTTGACATATTTTTAATTTAATTCTTAATGCTGAGGTTCTTAGATTCCAAATTTACCAGGTTCGGTTTCACCTTGCTGTCCCAGATTATGTTGCCCCAAAACCCAAGTGCTGGCGGTGTCGGAAAATTGTAACACTAAAAGCATCACGGCGGCGCCGATAACTAAGCCCAAAACTAAGGCCAAAATAGTGTTTTTTGACATATTTTTAGAGTTTCATTTCATTATAACACTTTTTACTAATATACCACAAATTTTGTCCACAGGTGAAAAAAATATTTGTTTTTCAAAAACGGTGTATTTTTGCTATAATAAAACTGATTAGAAAGGCTAAACAAACATGGAAATTCCATTTCTAGCAGCCTCCCAGCTTAACTGGGAAGGTTTGACGCAGTTTTTGGAGCAAAATCAAGCCAGCTGGAGCGCGGCCATAATTTTGATATTTGTCTTATTGATTTTCTTCTATTTCGGAGCCGGCCTGGGCAAAACCAGTAAGGGTATCATTTCTGTCTATGTGGCGCTAGCGATTGTGAACACGGTTACTTATTTTAGTCCGGACGGACCCGAGATAAACGTGCCGGGTGCGCTGGCTCTCAAATTGGGATCTTTTATCGGTCTTAGCATTGTCATCCTGATTTTGTGGTCGCAGTTTGCTTTCCGGGGAGTAGTGCGCACAGACTTTGGCGGCAACATAATTGAGCGCTTAATATTCTCCGTCCTGGGAGCGGGGATGATTGTGGCGATTTTGATTTCATTCATGCCGTCCGAAATCCTGAGTACGATCACACCCACAATTCAATGGATATTCAACTCCGATGCTGGCTTTGCCATCTGGATGATAGCGCCTATATTTTGTTTGCTCTTTGTCCGCTACCGCGACAAATAGACTTGCTTTTTTCGAGATTCAAGCTATAATAGGGCTTGGCCACAGGGCCTTTTTGGTTTTTGGACTGTTAGCTCAGTCGGTCCGCCTACGTCCTTCTGGCTTCGGCGGATAAATTTCGCAACTCCCTTCTCGGGTCGTTAGCTCAGTCGGTAGAGCAGCTCCCTTTTAAGGAGAAGGTCGGAGGTTCGAATCCTCCACGACCCACCAGGTCTTCGCCCTTACTTCATTCGGGCTATGCCCTGTAAACAGTAAATTTAGAACTTGAAAACAAAATTATGAAAAAGTCAGAAATTGTGCTCATTATCGTGCTGGTTGCAGTAGTTATTGGAGCAGTCGTTTACTTCCTAATCTAATTTGCGTTCAAAAGAAGTTTTAGAAAGCCCGGCTGGTGGGGCCGGGTTAGGTTCTGTTCGGGTTCACTGGGGCATATAGCTCAGTTGGTTAGAGCGCGCGCTTCACATGCGTGAGGTCTCAGGTTCGAATCCTGATATGCCCACCACGTCGTACTGATATTCCAGCTTTCGTGAGCGCCCGACTCTGTCGAGCCCTCACTCCAGCTTTCATATCAGTACTCCTTTCCGCGAAAAATGCTATGCATTTTCCGCGGGGACAACGCTACACGGGCCCTTAGCTCATCTTGGTAGAGCGTTCCCATGGCATGGGAGAGGTGACCGGTTCGAGTCCGGTAGGGTCCACCATCCTCGGCCCCTTCGGGGCCTCAAAAAACAAAATTCAAAATCTAAAGTTCAATAAAATTAAAAATAAAAAAAGTGAAAAAAATAACACTAATTGTAATCATTGTTTCGGTAATCATTGCAGCTATCCTCGTACTATTTTTTGTAGTACCTTGTTTCGTCCTCTACTCGAGCGAGAAAATCAGCGGGTCGAAATGTTTAACGAGTCTAGATTGCCATTTCAAGGAATGTCACGGTTGTGTAAACAGGTGTTGGAGATTTGATCCACATAGAGATGGCATTGGCTGCATTGCCCCAAATGCCATAACAAATGGCTGTAAGTGCGAGAACAATCGGTGTGTTGGAAGATAAGACCTTCGCAGTCAATGTTCTATACCTAATTGTTCATAATCTGGAATGTAGAAACTGTCTACATTTCTAAAGAAGGTTCCAACATCGTTCGTTATGGCCCACCAATTTCATATTCCTATGTGCGAGCATGCTTGCCCGCCGTAGCTCGAGCGTAGCGAGAGCGAAGGTGGGGCATGGGAGAGTCGCGAGTTCGATTCTCGCCGGGTCCACCACGCCTTCGCCCTTCGGGGCGGAGTTTACCAGCCGAAGCCGAAAGGCGAAGGCTGGGCGTGCAAGCTAAACTAAAAAACCGCCCAAGCAGGCGGTTTTGGTTTTGAAAAATCTGAGGATAAAAAAGCCCGCTTCCGTAGAAGCAGGCCTGAGAGGCAGTCTCGATGCTACCTCCACCCGAATTCCCAGAGATCGATTTCTCCGATCGTTCGGGTAAGCTGGTGGTCAGCCAGCAATCCCCAGAATTTGACATGATTCATGGGGTCGAGACCGTGCGGCCAGGTAAACCAGGGTATGATCTCTACGTCCGTCACCCCCGGGGCGAAGTCCCATTGGTAGTAATCGACACTCTGGCGCCAGGACGGAGCAAACCAGTAGGAGTCTGCAAATTCCAGCAAAACGAACATGGGATAGTCGATTACCTGTGAGCCCGGATTGACAACTGAGGCGCGCAGGAAGCAAGGATCCCCCGGATAGTACATGTGCTTCGGCATCAATAGGTGAACGCCGTAATCGCTTCCGATTTCAACCAGCTCGATGACATCGAACCAGATGTTCGGCAGCGTGTTTTCACCTTCGAACTTGCCGACACAGAGCGCAAAGCGGGCCCGGTTCGTCGTCGCGTTAGCCTTGAAGATACACTCGATGAAACGCCAGTTACCTGACCTTACGAGTACATCTTCTTCAAGTCCATAGACTTCACCGCCGTCTTCACTCCAGAGCCTGAGCCCGACGGTTTTGTCGGCAATCGTCTTGGCCCAGAGTGAAACCCGGTACCATTGATTGCTGTGAATCGGGATAGCTCCTTGGTTCAGCTGGCGGTCCCACCACTCGTTTGACGAACCGTCCCAGAGCTTTCCGGAGAATCCGCCGTCGATGAACTCATGGCCATCGACTTCAAACTTCACGTCGTTCCAGGAACCCCAGTAGTTCTTCCCGTCTTCGAAGGATCCATTGAGGATCAGGTTTCTCGGATCGGGAGTCGGGGTCGCATCCGGAATTTCGGTCCCGGTTGGCATGGGTGTGGGCGTGTAAGCCGGGGTGAATGTCGGCGTCGGTGTCGGCGAGGGGGGCTGGCTCGTAACTTCGAGGCAGATCGCATCCAGCCAGACATCGTAGGCCGCTGCGTCACCTGCGAACAGTCCTAAGCTAAAGCTGAGGCGGGTATCGGTGGCATCATAAGTAGTTTTGAATGATACCTCGTAACACTGAAAGCCACCGCTGCTTAGTCGGAAGTCCTGTTCGAGACCGTAGAAAGCATTGCCTTCGTCGGTGAGCCGAACACGGATCCAGCGTGGTCCACCTGCCTTGGCCCAGAAACTGAGCCGGTACCAGGTATACGGTTCCACCAAGATGTTATCTTGGTTG
>CAZLGC010000012.1:0-11254 GCA_964559275.1 uncultured Candidatus Saccharibacteria bacterium | reverse complement strand
CAGCCCGAGAAACCACCTTCGTGAAAGGTCGTCGGGTCGACTTGAAAGTCGAACGTGCCCCAGGGTCCCCAATAATTGGTACCTTCTTCGAACCCAGGGTTTTTCACCAGATTTGCAGATGCCAATGTAGGCATCATCAAGCACGCGAGTAAGAGAGTCAGAAGAAAAACTTCCTTCTTCATGCCTCCCTCCTTTCTGATATTGAATTGTTAAAAACCAGTTATGCTCGAAATGAGCATATTTACTCCTTTTTGACCCCCTAAAATAGCCGATTTTTAATCTTTTGTCAAGTAATAAATATTCTCTCTGGGTTTTTAGTTCTGGCACCATATTGACAAATTGCATTTGTTATGATACAAGAAAGCCAGAGTAGTAACTGTAATAGAAAGGGGGGAGAGAAATGAAGTTACAATTTGTTTTGTGGTTGTTGGTTTTTTCTGTTTTTCCAGTTTCGGTCTTCGCCTACGGCGAAGGGATTCATGAATACTATAATGAACTGGAGAACGGAGATTTCAACTATGTTCCGGGAACCTGGGATTTCTGGTCGGCTGACCCGGAAGCCAGTCAGTTCGGAATTGACTGCCGGTTGATCTTTTGCTGGGGAGAGGTAAGCCACACCAAGCTCCAAGCCCAACCCTGGATGGTTCAGGTTCGCCAGGACGGAATTCAGCTGCGGGCAAAGGTCAGATACCATGTTTCGGTAGATGCCTACGCCAGTACCGATGATGGCAAGATCAGTCTCGCTATTATTGATCCGAACTACGAAAACCTGGGGTTTTACCAGGAAATTCCGCTCACGACTTCTCGGCAAACCTACGGATTTGAATTCGTTCCGGCAGAGCACAACGGGGTGGCCCGGTTCGTAATCGAATGCGGGCACTCACTGGATACTATCTATATCCATGAGGCTTGGCTGATTCCGTACGTTGATGATGTCGGCGTGAAGCTCTGGATGCCGTCCAATGAATTTCAGGCGGGGATGCCCTGTTCCCTGTGGTCGCTGACGTATAATTCGGGAGCCGATCTGGAAGATCACTATTGGATATGCGTTATCGATGCCTGGGGGCAGCTATTCTACCATCCTGACTGGGGGAGGGATGGTAACTACCGTCGTACTACGGTTTATTCGGGAGCCGGCAAGACCCCGCTCATAACGGACTTTGTCTGGCCTGGCGGCATTAGTCGCGGCAGCGGCATCGTAGTCTGGGGGGCAATCCTGGACCCAGACTTTTCACTAATCGGGGAAATGTCCAGCTGGTCATTCGGCTGGAAGTAATCCGACTGGGAGGCCTCATCGCAACTCGCGATTCGAGGCTTCTTTTTTTGACTGAGGGCTAGAAAACAGGTATATTAGTCTAAGATATGTAATTTTTTACTTCTGTTTTTGATTTCTTTTGCGTTAAATTTTCATTTTTGGATTTCCCCGCCTGCAGGCGGGTTGGTACGGGCCCGTAGCTCAGTTGGCTAGAGCGTGCGCTTCGCATGCGTAAGGTCACCGGTTCGATTCCGGTCGGGTCCACCACCCCTCGCTTCTCCGGAGACACCTTTGTACTTACTCACGAAGGTGTTTTTTGTTTTGTCAAAATCCTTTGACACTTTAACCATTGACTAATCTGCCGTCTTTTGATAAAAGGAAGGTGTCAGTAACATCAACCAGCAGCCAAGCTGCTATTCAAGGAGGGCAAGATGAAAACTCTGATTTGGGCGGCAGTGGCTGTCCTGTTCATGATTCCGTGCGAGGTTCTGGCGGTGACGCCTTCGCCAACACCTGGTTCTGGCCAGGAATGCTGGACAATCGAATGTGAGTACTTCGATACCAAGAGTGGTGGCTTCTCGCAGCCGCGATCCAACGCCTCCAACGATCGCACTTGGCGGTTTGTACCGGCCTCCGGTGAGTGGATCATGGATCTTCCCAGTTTCCCCGTAGCGGGAAATTACACAATCTGTCTGCGCTACAGCAACGACAATAACCCTGGTCCTTACGAGACCGTGCGGATCGAGCTTGATGACGAGGAGGTCTGCACATTTGTTTCCAGCAACACTCGTCCGGGAGGGGGGGCGCCCGGAGATGGCTGGAACAACTTCCACTGGAGCAATACCTACTCAATGGGTAGTTGCACGGCCGGCAGTCACATTCTGCGCGTGGAGCTTTCTGGGGGGGATAGTTACGGCTTTGAGCTGGATGCGGTCCTGATCTGCGGTCCGGAGCCACCGACACCGACGTACACGCCTACGCGGACTCGTACTCCTACGAGGACCCCGACCCGGACTCCGACGCGGACGCCGACCAAAACACCGACCCCGCCACCGGGTACCACCTACACTCCGACACCGACGCAGGTGCCGGCTACCTGGACACCGACGCCGACTCCTGGTGATCTTCCGGTCAATGTGAGTCTCGACATGCCGAGTCATTTCTTCCAGGCCGGTGATGCCTGCTACCTGCGCTGTTCATTCGACAGCCATGATATCTTCCAGTACGGTAACGCCTTCGTTATCCTGGAAGTTGCCGGTAACTACTTCTTCGCTCCCGGCTGGTCAAAAGAGATGGACTACTACGAATTTCTGATGGTTCCGGGGCAGTTCGAGATCGATCCCTGGCCAATACCAGAATTCGTCTGGCCGGCTGATGTTGGTTCCGGTGGCCCCTTTGTTTTTTGGTCAGCTGTGATGGACTACTATCTGGTGGAGCTACTCTCCAATATTGATAATTGGGAGTTCAGCTACGACTAGTCACGCAATCTAGGGCGAACCTCCGGGTTCGCCCTTTCTCTTTTGAAAATTTCGTGCTAAACTGCTGCTGAAATTATTATGAAAGAGTTCACCACCTTCATTGTCATCGCCTTCATCCTCATATTTGTGGCCTTGTTTGTAATGGGAAGCGTTGAATACGGTAGTTTTTCAGATCTTTCAGCCAGCCTGGAAGAACAAGTTCATAGTGTTCACTAATTGATCGAAGCACCGTCTGGTGCTTTTTTAATTGCGCGTTTTTTGTTATAATAAGAGCAAACTTGACAAGCAAATGCTTCGAATATACAAAAACTTCTGTCGTTTATCATTTTTTCGCCGGAAACCATATTTGGCTATTTTTACATTGGTGGCAACCTGGGGCCTGATGTACGCTATCTTTGAGTACTATTTCCCGATTGTTATCGATGAAAATCTGGACAGCTTGTTCCTGGTCGGGTTGATAACTTCACTAATGAGCGTAATATCATTTTTTACATTTATTCCGTTTGGGTATCTGGCACAAAAATCTACTCTGCATCGCTTGCTGATAATCGCCCTCTTCCTTTTCTTGGTAGTCTGTGCACTGCTTTTCTTTGTTCAGTACGCCCCGCTGATCATACTCATAGCGGCAGCTTTGATTTACGGAGTCTTTTTTGATCTTTTTGACATGAGCATTTACAGCTATCTTTTCCGTCATGTCAAGGCGGAGCTGGCTCTGAGCAAGTTTGCGCTGCGTGACATCTTTGAGTCAATTGGTCTGGTGATCGGCTACATCCTGGCCGGTGTTTTGTTGAGTTTAAATTTCCCCTGGACTCTTCAGTTAGTGGTGGCGCTGGCGGTGGTCATGATAAGTATGATATTCCTAATTCTTCGCCGGGAAAAGAAGCCAGAATCCTGTGGCGAGTTCAGTCTTTCCTGGAAGCATACTAAAAAAGTCTTGGGCGGCTTCAAGAACAACTACGGATTGGCGATTTTGTGGCTGATGGTTGTAGAGACTCTAGTTACAATAATTTTCTTTCAATTTGCTCCCATTTATTTCCACGGGCGGGTGGGGGAAGTGATCCCCTCTGATATGTGGGGCGGTCTAATTTTCGCCGGGACGACGATACCTTTCATTTTCCTGGCAATGCCAATCGCTAAAAAGATAAAACCGGCCGGTTTCCCCTGGGCTATCGCTTTGGGATTGCTGGTGCTGGGTGCCGGGTTTATAGGTTTTTCCCTGGCCGAACATTTTATTTTTGAACTGATAGTAATCGTCGGTGCTTTTGTGGGCTACGCTTTCTATTGGCCGACGGCGGAAGCATTTTTCCAAAGATGTTCGGAACAATCAATCCCGGATAACGAGGGGGAGGATGTCGGGATTATGAATTCGGCCTTGAACATTGGCTATTTTCTGGGGCCGCTGATCGGTGGTGTCTTTCTATCTTACTTTTCTTTCCCGATTGTGATTCAATGGTGCGGTTTCGTTTTGATAATTTTGGCTGTCATCTCTTTTTTAATATTGCGCACTCCCAAAGTGCGCGGCGACGGGTTCTTAAACGAATAAATTATTATGAGATTTGTGCTGAGAAACACAAAAGGTCTGGCGGAGCGTGATTTTATGCGCAAGCTGGGATATCAGGAACATACCAGCCGCCATGATCGTAACATAAGTTATATCAGACGCGCCAAGCCGGGCGGCCCTTTCTACCCGCGTTATCATTGCCATGTACAATTGACTGATTCTGACGTTTTCATAGACCTTCATTACGACTGGCGGCGCCCCTTGCACGTCAAGGAAGCGCGTTCGGCAGACAGCCGTGGCGAGGTAGTGGAAAAGGAAGTGGCTCGGATGCAGCAGGTAGCAACATCGCTGGCGGTAGAAACAGAAGCGCCTGCGCAGCCAGTACCCAAGCCAAAGAAAAAAGGTTTTTGGGGCGGCTTGTTTGGCGGTAAGAAGACCCTTAAGTAAGTTCTATGCCGGAACACTCTTACGGCATTATTCCTATATTCAAAGATGGAAATGACTATCAGGTTCTTTTGACTCGGAGTAAAAAATATGGTCATTGGGGGTTCCCGAAAGGTCATCAGGAAGAAGGCGAGGACCCGGTAGCAACTGCTCGCCGGGAATTTGTTGAAGAAACCGGGATAGAGGATGTTACCATTGTTCGTGACCTGATGCTAACAGACTCCTGGGAGTTCAAGCGGGACGGCCGCCGGCAGACGAAGCGGGTAGCTTACTGGCCGGGATTCGTTCGTCAGCCTCAGGCAGTTCCAGTTAACAACGAGGTGGCGGCTTATGCCTGGCTGTCGCTCGAGCGGGCGGCGGCGAAATTGAGCTTTGACAGCCAACGGCGGATTTTGGATCAAGTTAAGGAATATTTAGCCGGTGTCGGTCCGGCCCAGCCAAGTTGACGATTTTCCCAGATTTTCTATAATGAAGACTACAACTACAAAGCCGCTGATCCCGCTAACACCGGGGGAGGCGCGGGGAGAACGTCATCATTATGACTAGTAAATCCCGCCGTGAATCTGCGTAAAGGATAAATGAAGTGTATCCATATCGGTGAATTAAGGTGGCACCGCGGCCAGATTAGTTGTTTGTTGTTGGTCATTGGTTATTAGCAAAAACTAATAACTAACAACCAACAACCAATGACTAAATTAGTCGTCCTTAGCGGCACAATTTTTGTGTAATTGAGGACGGCTTTTTTGATAAGCATGCGGCGACCACGCCTTTGGCGGGGGAGCCGGATGATTATCAACCCCGCCAACGGCGAGGTACTACGAGTTAATGTAAAATATAAAATTTAAAACGCAAAACAATTTTGCGCTTTGCGTTTTACATTTTAAATTTTGAATCAAAAATTATGTTACGTACCCACACTTGCGGAGATTTAACTAAAAAAGAAGACGGGAAAGAAGTGACCTTGGCTGGCTGGGTCAATTCCCGGCGTGATCACGGCGGCTTGATTTTCATTGATTTGCGGGATCGCTACGGTCTGACTCAAATTGTTTTTGATCCTAAGGACAAGGAGGCTTTCGCTGCCGGCGACGCAGCCCGGCCGGAATTTGTCTTGCAAATTACGGGTAAGGTCCGCAAGCGCCCGGCGGACATGGTCAATAAAGATATGGCCACGGGGGAGATTGAAGTTCTAGTTAGTGAAATCAAGACCCTGGCTAAATCGCTGACGCCGCCGTTTGAGATTAACGACAAAAAGCGCACCAAGGCTTCGGAAGAGTTGCGGCTCAAATACCGCTACCTTGATCTGCGACATAAATACTATCAGGATATTCTGGAAAAGCGGGACAAAGTTTTTGAGTATGTCCGGGAATATTTTCACAAGCGGAATTTTGTCGACATCCAGACCCCGATCCTGGCTAACTCCAGCCCGGAAGGCGCCCGCGATTATTTGGTCCCCTCGCGTTTGTACCCGGGGAAGTTCTACGCCTTGCCGCAAGCGCCGCAGCAGTTCAAGCAACTGTTGATGGTGGCGGGTATGGATCGCTACATTCAGCTGGCACCTTGTTTTCGCGATGAAGATCCGCGGGCGGACAGGCACCCCGGCAGTTTTTACCAGATTGACATGGAAATGAGTTTTGTGGAACGTGAAGATCTGTATGAGATCTTGGAACCGTTGTTTGTTGAGCTGACAGAGAAGTTTTCTGGCAAAAAAATAATGAAAAAACCATTCCCGAAGTATTCCTGGCACAATGCCATGGACAAATTTGGTTCGGATAAGCCTGATTTACGATTTGAATTAGAATTTGTTGATCTGACCGATTCCTTCAGAGATTCCAAGTTCCAGGTCTTTCAAAAAGCGGTGGCGGACGGCGGTATTGTCAAAGCCGTGCGCGCCCCTGGGGCAGCCAAGTTTTCCCGGAAGCAGATAGATGATTTGACTGACCTGGCCAAGGGAGAAGGCTTGGGTGGCCTAGCTTATATCTCATTCAAAAAAGAGCCGGTTTCGCCGATCTTGAAATTTTTGTCTGAGCAGGAAGTCGCCGATATCCAAAAACAGACCGGCGCTAAGGAAGGCGACATTGTTTTCTTCGCAGCTGATAAGTGGGAGACTGTCGTCAAAGCTTTGGGCAAAGTTCGTTCCAAGCTTGGCAATCTTTTGGAGCTGACGGACGAAAATGTTATTGCCTGGGCCTGGGTATACGATTTCCCAATGTACTCTATCAGCGAAGTGACCGGTAAGCTTGATTTTGAGCACAATCCTTTCAGCATGCCGGCCGGCGGAGCCAAGGCTTTTGACGAATCAGATCCGACCAAGATTAATTCCTCCCAATTTGACATAGTGGCCAACGGCTATGAACTGGGTAGCGGCTCGATCCGAAATCACGACCCGGAACTTCTATATAAGGCGTTTGACTTGGCAGGCTATTCTAAGGAGCAAGTCGACAAGAAGTTTGGGCACATGGTGGAAGCAATGAAGTACGGCGCGCCGCCGCACGGCGGGTGCGCACCGGGAGTAGACCGGATTCTGATGCTCTTGTTTGGCGTTGACAGTATTAGAGACATTTACGCTTTCCCGAAGAGCGGTTCCGGTCAGGATTTAATGACAGGGTCTCCGAGCGAGGTGTCACCAGAACAGCTGAAGGAATTACATTTGCAGATAAAGAAATAGTTCTGATGTCGGTTTTAAAAGCAACAAATAAAAAAATTGCCAAGCGATCAGATGGTGTGGTAGAAAAGTACGAGTTTGAGTTGAAGGACGGCGAAAAGATAGAAAGCTCGTATCGCGACTTTATGGGCAAGGCCGAGGTCTATCTTTCCTGCCAGGTTGGTTGCGGCGTGGGCTGCCAGTTTTGCGCCTGCTCGGAAGAGTGGCTGCTGAGGGATCTTTCCTGGAAGGAAATTGTCGCCCAGGCGGAGACAATGTTGGAAAACAAAAAGTATCAGTCCCTCACCCTCTCATTCAATGGTATCGGCGAGCCGACTAACAACGAACGGGCGGTCAGCAAAGCTATTAAAGAGCTTCTAAAAAAGTACCCGCAGGCAAAAATCAAGGTAACCACGACTGGTGCCAATGAAAAAGTCATCCGCAAGTTTGAATCACTACCGGTGTCACTCCAGCTCTCTTTACATGCCCCCAATACAAAATTGCGGGAGGATATCATTGAGACGGTGATGGATATCAAAAAAATTGTGAAGGCAGCGCGACATTTCGCAAAGCGGAAAGGGCAGAAAGTAACGGTGAATTACCTTCTGCTCAAAGACTTCAACGATTCTTATCAGGTTGTAGATGAAATGCTAGGATTACTGGACCCGCGCTATTTTCGGATAGTACTGTCGCATCTTAATAATGTCGCCGTCCGTGATTTCCCCTACGAAGATTCAGGCAAGTTCGGGGTGATGCTAGAATATATTGCCAGCCGCGGATTTGAAGTGACGGAATTTGATGATATTGGTAAGATAGCAGGTGCGGGCTGTGGGCAGCTAACTAGTAGCCAGGAATAAAAATGCCAGCAGACGATGCCAAACTTCATATCGTATATTCAGGCGGGGTAGTTTATAATGACAAGGGTGAGTTTCTGGTGATCAAAAGGAGCCCGCAAGAAATCCACGCCGCCGGGCAGATTGCTTATCCAGGCGGCAAGGTTGACCATAACGACGGAACTGTCAATGATATTCTGGAAAAGAACTGTCGCGAGGAGATTCGGGAAGAGACTGGAGTGGAAATCGAAGATAGGATGCAGTATATAAACAGCCATTCTTTCGTTCGCGAAGATGGTATCTATGTTGTTGGAGCACTGTTTCTTTGTAAGTACAAATCCGGAGATCCCCGACCGGAGCCTGGCGAAAGCGACGAAGTTTTCTGGATGAAATTTGAGGATATGAAAAAGGATAAAATGATCCCAATGGTGTACAAAGTTTTTGAACTTGCCTACAATAAATTGAAAAAATGAGTAAATAATCCAATGGTTGAGGCTGTGATTCTTATTTTAGAAAAGGGAGGAAAAAAACTTTTTGCGCTGCGCAATGTCGAGAGAGAGTCGTTGCCGGGAAGATGGTCTTTGCCATCTGGTAAGATTCAGCCCGGGGAAACTGCTTTGGCTGCTGCCAAGCGTGAAGCTATGGAGGAGCTTGGTATTGAGATTGAGAATCCGAAAGAGGTAGACAGTATTGTTGTGACACATAATAGCCAAAAGAGAGGACTTCATTTTATCGAAGCTGATTATCAGCAGGAGCCGACTATTATGGCACCTAATGAGATAGTAGAACTGCAAACACATACCTTCGCAAATTTTTTCAGCATGTTTGGAGATGGTGAAATCGGGACAGCTCTACAATATTTACGAAAGCAATTTAATAATAATCATTAAACCTAATTTTATGTCAGTACTACCCAAACTACAAAAATTTCTCGACGAGAATAAAGCTAAATACGATGTTGTTGAACACAAGAAAGTTTATACCACTTACGATGCTGCCCAAACCCAGAAGGAAGATTTAAAAAGGGTAGCCAAAACATTGCTGGTAGCGGCGGACCGGGACTACGCTTTTGTAGTCGTGCCCGGCAACAAGCGCTTTGACCAAAATAAGCTCAAAAAGCTTATTAATGAGAGTCGAAAGAAACAAGCCAAGGAGGAGGGCGAAAAACCAAAGTTAGTTAAGAAAGTGAAACTGACGACGGAAGCTATGATCAAAAAGAATATTACTAAGAAGATGGGCGCACTGGCACCATTTGGTAGTATCTACAAAATTCCGACGTATTGGGACAAGGGACTTGACAAGCCTAAAAAGGTTCTGCTGAATGCCGGTTCTTTTACCGAATCTATCGAGATGACTCCGGCTGAGTATAAGAAACTTGAAGATCCGGTAGAAGGTAGATTCTCTAAATAATGTACAAAGTCCAACTGGAAAAATTTTCTGGTCCGCTCGATCTTCTTCTGCAACTTATTGAAAAAGAAGAGATGGACATAACTCAGGTCAGCCTGGCCAAGGTGGCGGACCAGTTTTTGGAATACATGCAGCAGATTCAGACGCTGGGAGCTAAAGATATTGTGGAATTTCTGGAAATCGCCGCCCGCCTGATTCTAATCAAGTCAAAGGCGCTGCTGCCGCAGCTGGAGTTGACTGAGGATGAGGAGCTGAGCGCGGAAGAACTGGCGCTGCGGTTGAAGGAATATAAGAAATTTAAAGATGCCGGCAATAATTTCAAAAAGCTGCTGGAGGCGAAACGTTACTGCTTTGACCGCCAGATATATGTCGAAGAAGAACGTGTTTTTAGTCCGCCGCCGGATATGAACGTCAAGTCTTTGCGCAACGCTTTCGGTGATGTTCTGGGCGCGGTGCCGGTGATGGAAGACCTGGGCGAGGAAATTATGACCGAGGTGGTCTCACTGGAGGAAAAAATTGATCACATTAAGTCATCTTTGGGCGAGCGTCTTAACACAGTTTTTAGCAAACTTCACAACTCCAAATCCAAAATGGAGGTTGTCGTCACCTTCCTGGCTATGCTAGAATTGATGAAGCAAAGAGTGATTGATGTGAAACAGGAAGATATGTTTGGAGAAATGGAGCTCCGGAAAATATAGATAAAATAAATGGCTAGTTTGAAGCAAAAAATAGAATCATTGTTGTTTGTCGCCGGGCGGCCGGTCTCGTTTAAGGACCTGGCTAAATTCACACGGGCGATGGTGCCGGAAGTAAAAAACAAAATAGACGAACTCCAGCAAGAGTACGAAGCCAGTGAGCGGGGAATGCAGATTATTTTAGACAGCCAAGATGTCCAGCTAGTCTCGCGCGGAGAGACGCGGACGGTTACGGAACCTTTTCTCAAGGAAGATATCGAAGGCAAGCTTTCCCGGGCAGCACTAGAAACACTAGCGATTATTGCTTACCGTCAACCGATAACGCGTCCGGAAATAGATTTCATCCGGGGAGTTAATTCCTCGATAATGCTACGCAATCTGCTGATGCGCGGCTTGGTGGATCGTCGTCGGAGCAAGCAAGATGCCCGCATGTTTGAGTACCAGATTAGTTTCGATTTCATGAAATTACTTGGCATCTCCAAACGGGAAGAACTCCCCGATTTTACTGAGTTGAGTCAAAGTGAGGCGATGCGTCACCTGGAGAAAGCGATGGCGGAAGAAGAGAAAGCTTCGGTGGAGACGGGGGAGGATGATATTGAGGCCAAACGCGGCGAAGCGGACTACAAAAAGAATAAAGAATATTCAATTCCTATAAATGTCGTCGAGTCGGAAGATAAGGATAAATAAGTTTCTCGTTGAGGCGGGCGTAGCAGCTTCTCGGCGGCAGGCCGAGGAGCTTTTGGAAACCGCAAAATGCAAAATTAAAAACGCTAAATTTGGAAACGTTCCCGCTGACAAAATAAGGGGATATCAAGTTGACCCGGACGAGGATAAAGTTTATGTCAATGGCCGGCTGGTTCGTTGGCAAGAGCGTGAGAAAATATACTTGATGATGAATAAACCGGTAGGATATGTCTGCACGCGTCAGGATCCGCATGCAAAAAAAACTGTCTATGACTTACTTCCGTCAAAATATCGCGGCACCGGGTTATTCACTGTC
>CAZLGC010000011.1:0-24920 GCA_964559275.1 uncultured Candidatus Saccharibacteria bacterium | reverse complement strand
CTGCTTCACGCTTGCCGAACAGCTTTCGGAGCGGGGACCCCTCCTCGTGCCGGTTGACGTGCAGGTGGCGGTGGCCAACCGGGAACCGATCTCACTGGGCGTGCGGACGTTCGAGTTCGGTGACATCGGCTGGTTGTCCCAAGATGGCAGCTTCGAGTTCTTGGGGACGGGCGAGGTTTTCGGAAGCCAGCAGCTTTACGTAGTCCGCTACCGCCGACCGGATTGCGGTGACAAGTGGCTGAACCGACTGGAGCGGGTGGAAACCGACAATCTGAACGCCCGCAATTTCTTGCCGGACGGCACCATCATTTTCCGAACGAAGGAACAGATGGAACAAGCCTACGACTACACCCGGCAAAGGGAAACCAGACAGGCTCTGGTCGCCCAATTGGTCCCTTAGGGACCATATAAAGCTCTTCCGACTATGGTCAGAAGAGCTTTTCGCTTCCAATAAAATATGATATAATATAGTTAGTCACAAAGACTAAACAAACAATAAAAATAACTTCATCGGCTATCTCTAGCCGAGGTTTCATTACAATTATGCCCAAATGTCCCCAATGTGGCGCTGACATGCCCGCGGGCGAGAAGTTTTGTATGCGTTGTGGAAAAGCCCTGCCCGCCGCTCCTCCTACTTCACCGCCACCCCAGCCCCAAAAATCGCCAGCACCACCACCGCCACCCCAAGGCCCGGCCGTTTACCGGCCCGGCAGTAAACCCCCTGGAATTAAACCCTGGGTGTGGGTGGTTATCGCTGCAGTAGTAGTCGGTGCTATTTTATTGACTATGTATTTTGTCGGGGTGTTTGGCCCTGCCGAGCCGGGAGAAGTTGAAATCACCACGGTGTCAACACCGACGGTTGATGTCAGCTGGACTGCAGATGAAGAATTGCCGACAGCTTTTTACACAAATTCCACGGAACGTCTTATCAGGGTCGCTCTGCAGTCAGACGAGCCGACAACTGTCAACGTGTCGGTTGAGGTTCCGCAGATAACGGAAAAGGAAACCAAAACCATAGATGTCACCGCCACGGAAAAGGGCTATGACTTCAAACCTTCTTTCCTTCGGGAAGCTTACGGGCCTCTGCGTGAAGCGCAGGATAAGAATATTGAGCTGAATGTGACTGATGAGCAAGGTAATACCGTTGTTTCCGAAAGCATTCCTATCCGGGTACTTTCGCGCGAAGACATGGTCTGGGTTTCGGAAGACGGTGCGCAAAACTACAAGTATATAGCTAAGTGGGTTACCAAAGATGCTCCGGAGGTGAAAGAACTGGTTCGAGTCGCGGCTGATTACAATGAAGCCCTGTGCGGTCAGCCGGCGATGGTCGGATATCTCGGCGACGAGACGATGGTGGCCTGTCAGTTGGCTTCCATCTTTGCCGCCATGCAGGACTACTATGATATCAAGTACATCGCCTCTCCGGAAAGTTACCAGACTTCGAATGCCCAGAAGATAAGACTGCCCGAAGACATCATTCTGGAAAGGAGCGGGCTTTGTATCGAAACTACTGTTTTGGTGGCGGCGGCTCTGGAAAACCTTGGCATGGAACCGGTTATAATCATCATTCCCGGTCATGCCTGGGTAGCGGTAAAGGCCTATCCGGGAGCGCCTTACTACTTCCACCTCGAGACGACCATGCTCGATGCACCGGTACTAGACGCGATGGCCGCCGGCGAGGATAACTGGTTCTACGAAGGTGGCAGTGCTATTGCTGTTATCGATGTCAAGGAAGCCCGCGAGGAAGGCATCATGCCGTTTGGATCTACCGAAGGCGAAGCAACAGATTTATAAGTAAGTAATTCATAATTTTATGGCAAATTGTCCCAAATGCGGGGACCCAATTGCTCCCGGTGAAACTTTCTGCGGGAAATGCGGGGCTCCGATTCACGTGCAGCAAACTGCCCAGACTCCTCCGGCCGGCGGACAGCCAACACCGGCTGCTCCCAAGGGCGGTAGCAAGAAGATGCTCTGGATCATCCTGGCGGTTGTCGCCGTGATAATCGTCTTTGTCGTCCTGTGGGCGACAGGTGTTCTGGGGGGCAGCGCCGCGGTCAAAAACTATGTCGTCAACACCGCGCCTGACTTTGAATCCGTTTCCAGCAACCTGGCCAACCTGGACAAGGCTCTGACTTATGAGTCTTCCGGGGATGTAGAACAAGACTTGCAGGAAATGGAAACAGAACTATCCGAAATCGATAATACGAAGGCAGCAGTGTCTACAGCCCAGGCTAATCTGGACCAGCAGAGAGTAACCGCGCCGGTGCAACAATTAGATACAGACTTGCGCTCTTTCTACTCATCGCTGGCTACCGATCTGGAGTATCGCTACGACATTGTGAACTATTTCTACACGGCGGAAGAAATTGGTGATCGCATCGCCCGCTCTGTCGAAGACGAGGATTACACAGATATTTATTCCATTCGTGAGGGGTTTGATTCGCTCAAAGACGCCATCGACTCCGCGGTACTGGACCTTGAGGATATGGAAGTTCCCGAAGTGCTCCAGGAAGTTCACCAGACGGATATCGATATTCTGAAGCGAATGTCTGATATTCTCGGTGACATGGTGAGCGAGATCGACATGATGGATGACGTTGGTCTTACTGCCAGCCTGTCCCAGTTTGAAGGCCTGATGAGCGAGTACGATACCAAAGTGACGCAGCAGTACACAGAGATTCTGGAGCCGGAATTTGCTGATCTGAACCAGACGATGGAAAACCAGATTCAGGCGAAGGACGGCATCGAAGATCAGTACTCCCAGCTGAAGGGTAAGTACAACATCAAAACTTCAGTACTTGACTTCATTAAATAGTCAGTCAAATCAAAAAACCCCGCCGGCGTGGCGGGGTTTTTTGATTGTCTGCCTTAGCTCGTTCGAAAAGGATTGTATCCCAGGTTGAAATCGTCATACATATCTGACCAGTCATCGGGATTGCCGTGCTCCCAGCGTCCGTCAATAACATCATTAATGCCCGAATTAATACTTATTAAATTATCAGTCAATTCCTGATGCCTAGTAGAATAATATCCCGAATCAAAGATGTCTTCCTGCCCCTCACCCATATTAAGCCCAAGGTCGGCGAGGATTTGCTCGCGTTGCGCGAACAGGTCTTCCAAATCTCCAATTTCTGATTCGCTGAGACCGGCTTGCTGATATTTCTCTCGTGTGGTGTCTCCGACTCTAAAGCCGCCTTCGTCTCTGGGGTCTTGGTCGGCGAAATCAGCGGCTGCCAGTATTCCGCGCATGACGGTACCGGTCGAGGAATTGCTTAGATCATCAGATTGCTGGGCCAAACTATCATGGAATGATCCTTCCGGCATCAAATCTTTGTATCTGGCAACCTGGCTGAGCTGCCCGGCCAAATAGCTACTGGCGTTTGAGCCTTCCACCAAATTCTTAACCAGCTTGTCTCTCATTACTCCGGGAATTATCCAGCGGCTTTCGGTAACAGAGGCAAGTAATCCGTTTTTAAGCTGTCCTTTAATTATATGTTCCCAAAAATCTCTCTGGCCTTCTTCGCTGTCGGTGTTATTTAGTAGGTCCAGCATTTCTTCCCCTCTTTTTAGCTGAGTTTCCAGGCGCAACAGGCTGGCGGGGGAAACGCCGGTAGCGTCGGCTTGGGCGATTTCATCTTCAAGATCAGCCAGCCGGTTATCTATGAATTCCGGGAACTTCTCGTAAAAAGTTTCTGGGTCGATTTGCCCATTGGCTCTCTCAAAGTCCCGCAGCAGAGAAACCGGATAACAATTAGCCTGGTTGACTGCTTGTTGTTCGCCGTGCTCCAAAGACGCAAATTCTTCCAAATCCTCCAAAAATTCGCTTTCCAGTTCGGAACCGGCTTCGAATCTGGTTTCCGGCGCCAAATGGTATCTTTCTGTTCGTGGTATGATTGTTCTTTTCTGGCCTGGTTCCACGGGTCCGGTGGCCACCGGTTTCTTAGGTTCAACCGGCGCTGATTTTTCAATTGGCTTCATGGCCTTGTATGTTATCAACAAAGCCAAAGCTACCGCCATTACAATTGATGGGCGATCTTTTAGTTCTTTCATTATTTTACTAAGCCGAAACTCAGATTTCTCTCTCTTTGGCTCTGGAGTAGGGGCACCCTCATGAAACATTGTCTTGGAGATTTTTAATACTTAGGCTGAGATCAGGTTCATCTTTATAATGATCAAATTCTTTGGCAATTTCTTCAAAAGGAATTTGTTCTTCATTAAGTTTTTCCCTGATGGCCTGTTTTTCTTCTCGGGGTAGAGCCGCAATTAGGCGCATGAAAAACGCCTGGCGTTCAGGGTCTAGGGATGATTCCCGGATGTATTGAAAGATTGGTTTCATGCTTTTAGTTTAGTCGATAGGGCTTGGCCTGTAAACAAAAACCCCGCCGGTGTGGCGGGGTTTTTGGTGGGCGCAGAGGGAATCCCGCCTACGCTTTTCGCTGCGTTCAAAGCTACGGCGGGTAAACTTATGCAAATGAGTTCACAGGTTCGTAGCCGAACGAAGTGAGGCGAAGACCTGGTGGGTCATGCAGGAATCGAACCTGCGACCTTCTCCTTAAGAGGGAGTTGCTCTACCAGCTGAGCTAATGACCCGAGGTAGGGATCTGCGGCATTTAGGCACCGGAGCCCGTAGGGCGTAGGTGCCCCAGCTGCTTATCCTCCGAAGCCCTGAGCTTAACGAAGGGCGAAGGAGGGAGCTATGCGCCCGTAGTAAAAAAACTCAAAATTCAAACACAAAATCCAAAACACAAAGCAATTCAAATTCCAAACTCAAACTTTGATCTTTGAGTTTAGGTTTGGATTTTAGATTTTGAGTTCCGCCGCCAAAGGCGGCGGTGGTGCACCCGGTAGGACTCGAACCTACAACCTCGTGGTCCGAAGCCACGCGCTCTATCCAGTTGAGCTACGGGTGCAAGCAAAAACTAGTCGGATTGTAGCACTATGTTTGTCAAAAGTCAATCATAAAAAATCCCCCGCTAAACCCCCAGTACTAGCTGGATAGCGGGGAAGATGGTCTAACTACGCTTGGTTTTGGCTACCTTTATCCAGGTATTGATATTGGCAGATACTGTCCAAGCCTCGTCGGAAATGTTCTCGAGATGGCTGACAATAGATTTTGGTAAGTGATAATCGCGGGCTAGTCTCAGGGCGGGTTTCAATGTTTCTCTGACCTGGTGCAGGAAGCAAAAATATTCATTTTTGAATTTTTCGGTGTAACCCATGTTGACGAATTCCGCCAAGTTTGTCTGCAGGCTAAGTAACAATGAATTTATTTCATTTATTACCTCAACCTGGTCTGGGAACATAGCTGTTTCCTTCCTAATGCACTGGTCCATTTCCTCCCGAGCAGCCTGAATGGTTGTGTGGGTAGCTTCACAAAGCCGATTTTTCACATAAGCCCTCCTTGGTAAAGTGAAAGTTCTAATTAGATTATCATTTCTAGTGATTTTGTCAACCAAGGATAAACCCTGGAAAGACAACATATCATTCCAGGGCTTAGGTTGTTTTTGGCTCCACGGTTTTGATTATGCATTTGCACTTGTTGCAGGTCCCGATTTTGCCCCAGACCCGAGCTTGCAGGTGTTTGTCACAAATTGGGCAGTGGAAAGAACCAGCTTGGTCAGTGACAACGAGGTAAGCGCCCGTTTCGCGGTCACGGCCGACTACCTTAGCTTTATTCGGGGTCGGCTCGGGGTTGACGGAAATTTTGAGAACCTGGCTGAAGCGATGGTCACTGCTCAAGGCCCGAGCATCCTTGGCTGGAATTTTGGACAAAACCAATTTCCAACCGTGGGAAGTCTTGTGCCAGCGGGCTTGGTCGCGGTACTGGGGATAGGCTTTGCGGAAGTTAGCCAAAAGATAGCTGCGGGCGGCTTTGGCTTTACGGTAGTTGGAATGATTGATGTCTTCTGCGGAGGGAGAGCCAAAAAAACGTTGGAGCCAATTTTTAGACTTGCTCATATTACCCTCCTTTCGAACAGGTAAGAGTAACTTGGTAAGAGCTAAGGAGCGATACTACCGGCGTTTGCCGTGAAACTTGTGATAGGTGTCGCGCAGCTGTTTATTGGTGATATGGGTGTAAATCTGGGTAGTGGTGATGGACGCGTGCCCGAGCATGGCCTGAACCGAGCGGATGTCGGCGCCGTTTAGAAGCAGATCAGTCGCAAAAGTGTGGCGCAGTGAGTGCGTGGAGATATCCTTGGTGATACCGGCCAATTGGGAGTACTTTTTGATTATTCTTTGCACGCTACGAGGTGTGAGTCGTGGTTGCTTTTCGATGGCGTCTTTTTGGGCAGCCTTTTTTGTTTTAGCGTCATGGGGGACGAAGACAGCGTCAAAGTTATCGTGGCGGGCGGCCAGGTAGTTTTTTAGAGCTTTTTTGGCTGTATCAGAGAGAAAAACCACTCGCGGCTTGTCGCCTTTGCCAACGACGGTGAACTCGTCTTTGTTTAAATTGATGTCTTTACGATTTAAGCTGCAAAGCTCACTGACACGCAACCCGGTGGAGAAGAGAACCTCGAGCACCGCCTTGTCTCGCAATTGAATAGTCGTGGTTTTGGGTTCGGGCTTGGCTTTGGAGTTGCTTTGATTTTGAGTTTTGGATTTTTGGTTTGGGTTTCTCAGTGGGGCTTCGAGGATGCGTTCCAGCTCATCTTCATCCAAAAACTGAATGGTGCGGCTCTCGGTCTTGGGGAGCTCAATTTTCTCCGGCGCCAGCGTTTTGACATCTTGCTTGGCCAGGTATTTCAAAAACGAGCGCAAGGCGATGATGTGATAGGCTTGAGTCGATTTTTTCAGGGGATCGCCGCTGTCATCAGTGTAGCGATTGAGTTTCAACCGGTACTTCTTAATCACAGGCAGGGTAATTTCGTTGGCCTGTTTTACCTGCATCCAATCCAAAAAGCGACGCAAGTAATGGTCATAGTTTTGGATCGTTTTTTGCGACCGATTGCGCTCTATTTCCAGGTATTCCAGGAAATCGGTGATTTGATCGGAGAGAGTCATCTACTTTATTTTACGACACTAACAGCATTGTTGCAAATCTTGAATTTTCGCAGGCTTTTGCTAGACTTAATTTAGGAAGGGTTAATCTCAGCGCAAACTCGGAGGAGGCAAAATTGCCTAAGTTCATAAACGAACCAGGAACTGCTTATGAAGATGACCTAAGTAGTTAGCCTGGAAGATCTCCTGTTGTCATCAAATCGCTGCTGCTGTTGTCATTACTGCTGTCTCTTGTACGAACCGTTCTGCCGGTGTGGAGGTGATGAAGTTGCCGAAGAAGAAAGACGAGAAGTGTGAAATGTACCCGGAAATGCCGAGGCTGCGCGGCTGCACGCGTACCGAAGTGGTGTTCCCACACGGAGCAATGATACACCCGGATGACTTCCCGCTTGACCGGGAACTGCCTATTTGCCCGCATTGTGGGCTACCAATGTGGAGGGGAGAATGCCTACTTTGTCGCTAGAACAAGGGGTCAGCCGTCGCTGGCCCTTTTGCTTGCTTTTTTCCGTTTATTCTGTTAACATAAGTCTACTAGGATAAATTTTTAACCCCAATTTCCTATATGACTGAAGAAGAAAAAGGTGTCCCCAAAGAAGCCAGAGATTTCAAGACTCCTGAAACTGAAAGTGCCACCGAGGAAACGGGAGATACACCCCCCGAAACCGAGGAACAAACAAAGATACGGGAGCTTCAGGAACAGCTACAGTCACTACTGGCTCAGCAGGAAGAAATCAATAACCGCATAAAAGAAACACAGGAACAGATAAAAGATCAGGAACAGGTAGCCGAATTAAAAGAGAAATTGAAGCTTGATCATGGAGAGATGAATTTGGATATTGGAAACTTCTACGGGGGAAATTTTAGAGAGGTATATTTTGATATGGATGAAGACGGTAAGGTTGTGGGAGTTTTGAAGCAACAGAAAACTGATATTTTTAACAAACCTAAGCCTGGGAAATTTACCGAGGATGAGATCACGACAAGTGTTGCCGGAGATCCCGTATGGGCTCAGAGAGAGGTAGCACCGCTGCAAGAAATACTGGGTAAAGATCTTATAGGTGTAGCACCTGAATATGAGGACCAATTTGAGGTTTCTATATCGATTGACAAACTAAATGAGGCGATTAGAAGTGGGAAAGTAGTTATTGACAGAGATGAGGAAGGGGACTTCGATTTTCAAGTCCCAGAATTAGAAGAATAAACTAAAAAATATGGTAGAAGGTGAACCTTCCTTTAATCCGGATGCCGATAAGGAGTCGAAGGAAACTAGAGAAATTGATGCCGAATACCTTGAAGTCGGAATGTTATTTAGTTTTTCTGATGTCGCACTGGAAACGGATAGTGAAGGAAAGGTAGTTAAAATCAACCGCCAGGAAGACAGCTCAACCAAAGATGAAGGTGGAGATGTTCTGGAAACCACTGCCAGCGGCAGCCTGGAAGATCTTGATGAAAGTGATTTAACGGAAATCAAAGAGCTTTCCCAGGTGATAGGGATGTCAGAGGGGGATGTCTTTTACGAAGATGATCCGGGGACAGTCAAGGTTGAGGTGCCGGTTGGTAAACTGAATCAGGCTCTGGCTGACGGGAAAGTTAAAATAGCGCCAGACCCGGAAGAAAAAGGCACCTTTGCTATAAGTTTTCCCGAAAATAAAGAATAAATTAACACTGCGGATTGCGGGGGCATTTAGCGCCCGGATACCACGGTCTGAAAAAATATGTTAACAACCGAAGAAAAAGAAAAGATCATCAAGAAGTACAAACTTCACGATGAAGACACAGGTTCGACAGCGGTTCAGGTGGCTATTCTCAGCGAAGAAATAGACCAGCTGCAGGAACACCTGAAAACCCACAAGAAAGATAATCATTCTCGACGAGGGCTTCTCAAGAAAGTGAACAATCGCCGTCGTCTTTTAAGTTATCTGAAAAAGAAGGACGAACCTACATACGAGAAGCTCATCAAAAAGTTGAAGCTGAAGAAATAACTCATGATCAAGAATAAAGAACAGCGCGTCGGCATCTTTGTCGATGTATCCAATCTGTATTACTCCGCCCGTCACTATGGTGCCCGGGTTAATTTTGAGAGCCTTCTAAAAGCCGCTACCTCCGGTCGCAAACTGGTCCGGGCGATTGCCTATGTAGTCAAAGCTAATAACCCAGACGAAGACACTTTCTTTGAAGCTTTGGACAAAATGGGCTTTGAAGTGCGAGAGAAAGAATTGCAGATATTTGCCGGCGGGCGCAAAAAAGCCGACTGGGACGTCGGTATTGCCATGGACATGATCAAGATGTCCGGGCACTTGGATGTTCTGATTCTAGTCAGCGGTGACGGTGACTATATCCCAGTAGTTGACTATTTGCAAAATCACGGCAATTTGGTGGAAGTGATTGCTTTCGGCGAAGGGACATCCAGCCGTTTGGTTGGACAGGCGGACGACTTCCTGGATTTGGGGAAAGCTAAAGGTAAATTCCTGATGAAAGGCGGCAGCCGAGGGCGCGCTCGTTCCAGTAAGTCGCGCAGCCGAACTCCGCGCAAGACCAGTGCTCGTACCCGCAAGACTTCTACTACCACCCGGATTGAACCTCCGCCGATTCCGGAGCCGCCAGGACTGGACTAAACGCAAAACGTCAAACGCAAAATGTAAAATGAGGTTATCCCAGAAATAATTTTGCGCTTTGCGTTTTACGTTTAAATCCTTAAGTATCTTGTCTGTAGACAAAGAGGCTACCGATTACCAGTAGTCTTTGGCCTGCAGGCAAGAGCAGTCAAACAACATGGAATCAAAAACGTTTGAAATGGACCTTGGCGGTCGCAAGCTTGTGATCGAGACCGGCAAGGTAGCCAAGCAAACAAACGGTGCAGTTATTGCCCGTTACGGCGAGACGGAAGTTCTCGCCACCGTAGTAATGAGTAAGGGGGAGCGGCCAGGAACGGATTTCTTTCCGCTCATGGTCGAGTACGACGAGAAGCTTTATGCCTCAGGGAAGATCAAAGGTTCCCGTTTTGTGAAACGGGAAGGTCGGCCATCAGACGAGGCGCAGTTAACCGCTCGGTTAATTGACCGCCCGCTGCGGCCGCTTTTTGATCAGCGCATTCGCAAGGACATCCAGGTCGTTATCACGACTCTTTCTTATGACGGAGTCAATGACCCGGATATTCCGGCGATGATCGCTTCGGCGACAGCTGTGCTGATCTCTGACATTCCGTTTGAGGCACCGCTAGCCGGTGTTCGGGTCGGCATTGTCGACGGTGAAATGGTGCTGAATCCAACCGAAGAGCAGATGGACAAAGGTTCACTTGACCTAGTTGTCGCCGGAACCAAAGAGAACATTGTTATGGTTGAAGCCGGCGGTCAGGAAGTTCCGGAAGAAGATGTCCTCAAAGCGATGGAATCTGGCCACGAGGCCATTAAGCAAGTAACTGCTTTTCAGGAGAAAATCATCAGCGAAGTCGGCAAGCAGAAAATGGAATTAGACTTGCCGCCGGAAGGGGATGATGAGCTCAAGAAGAAAGTAGTCGCAGCCATCGGTGACAAGCTGGAAGAAATTCTGGCAATTAACATGAAAGGGGAACGCACTCGGCGCACGGAAGAACTTGAGGCCGAAGTGGTTGAAGCTGTTAGCTCCGAGTTTGATGACAACATTCAAGACAACAAACTCAGTTCCCTGTCAGCCAAACAGTCAGAGTGGAATCTAATGATTGATCAGGTCAAAGAGCTTTTTCACGAAGCAGTTTCCGACCGGGTACGGGCTGATATTCTAGAAAAAGAACAGCGTATCGGCGGGCGTAAACTTAATGAAATTCGTCCGATTACGGTTGAAGCCGGGCTGTTTCCGCGCACGCACGGTACCGGTCTTTTCACCCGTGGTGAGACACAGGTGCTGACGGTTGCCACGCTGGGCTCACCGGGTGAAGAACAGATTATCGATGGCATGGAAGAAGAGTACAAGAAACGCTTCATGCATCACTATAATATGCCCGCTTTTGCGACGGGTGAGACCAAGCCTTCGCGCTGGCCATCGCGCCGCGAGCTGGGGCACGGAGCCCTGGCGGAGCGAGCGGTAACCCCGGTTCTGCCTACTCAAGAAGATTTCCCGTACACGATCCGCCTGGTCTCCGAAGTTTTGGAAGCCAACGGTTCAACTTCAATGGCTTCCACCTGCGCCAGTTCGCTGGCTCTGATGGATGCCGGCGTGCCGGTTAAATCAGCGGTAGCCGGGGTGGCTATGGGTCTGGTTACCGACGGTGAAGGAAATTACAAGGTTCTGACAGATATCCAGGGCGAGGAAGACCACCTGGGTGACATGGACTTCAAAGTCACCGGTACCTCCACCGGAGTCACCTGCATGCAGATGGATATCAAGGTCAAGGGCATCCCACGCGAAATTTTTGAGCAGGCCATCAAGCAGGCTCAGGAAGGTCGCATGGAGATTCTTGATAAGATGAACAAGGTAATTGCCGAACCGCGCTCCGATCTTTCGCAGTACGCGCCGCGTATCAAGACTTTGCACATCAAACCGGACAAAATCGGTGATGTAATCGGCCCTGGCGGCAAGATAATCAACGCGATTATCGACGAAACCGGAGTCAAGATAGACATTGAAGATGACGGTACGGTGCTTATTTCTTCCACTGATCCGGAAGGCATGCAGAAAGCCGTGCAGCGAGTCGAGGAAATTACCAAGGAAGCTAAGGTCGGCGAGCTCTACCACGGTAAGGTTGTCCGCATCATGGACTTTGGCGCTTTTGTTGAAATTTTTCCTGGCACGGACGGCTTGATCCATATTTCCGAGCTGGCTCCTTTCCACGTCAACAAAGTGGAAGACATTGTCAAAATCGGAGATGAAGTGGATGTTATCGTGACGGAGATTGATGATCAAAATCGGGTGAATTTATCGAAGAAACTAGCTGACCAAAAGCTAGGTAAGAAACCTCCGACTCCGCCTCCGGGATCCGGTCGCTCCGACCACTCGCGTGGTCAGCGCGGTCCGCGCGGTCGTCGTGACAGTCACCGGCCGTCACCGCGCCAGAAACGTAAACCATTCTTTCGTAAAAACTAAGTCTACTTAAATATGTCTCGTTTCCGTTCTCGCTGGCTGGTGCCAGTGGTGCTGGTTGGTATTGTCGTAGTAGTAGTTGTGATCAGCTGGTTCTACTTCTTTGGCAAAGTTTCCAGTGCTGCTAAACTGGTACCGGCCGACAACATGATTTACATTCAGCTTGACCCGCAGGCTGGTGATATCATCCCCAGTGAGGATGGGGGATATTTAGAAACTCTCGGCTCAGTCTTTTGGTCGAGTTTTTCTTTTAGTAATCCCTGGTTTTCTTACGAGGATGATGTCAAACCATGGCTTGGTGACGAGGTGGTTCTTACCAAAGCTAGCTCTGACCAGCTAGATCCTTTTGTGCTGCTGGCGGAGGTGGGAGACAAGCAAAAAGCCCTGGAAACCGTTGAAAAAATGGAAGAAAAAATGGCCGGCGGCGAGGGTGAAGTAAATACTGTGCGCTACAAAGGAGTGGACGTCTATCAAGTTGAGGATCCGGTTATGATCTCCGGTTGCTACTACAAAGGCTATGTAATAATGTCGACCAAGATTGAAAATGTCAAAAATATCATCGACGTTGGCAACGGTGATGCCCCCGCCATAGACGGGGTCAAACAATTCAAAAAATTATCTGACAACCTTTCCGACGGTGAGAACCGGTCTCTGCTTGTAGCTCTACGGTTGCGTGAGGCACTAGAGGCAACTACCAGTACTCTTGGTGTCAGTTCGCAGCTTTTTGTGAAAAGACTGGATTTTCCCGAGGAAATGATGCTAGGTCTTGGCATCTGGCCGGAAACAGAGGGATTGGAAATCAAAACGTACTTGGGAACGGCCCGTCTGGAATCCCTCAAGAACATCGAAGAGTCGCATTTATCTGGAACGATGCCTCAAGACGCCATTATTTATTATGAAGGTGAGGACTTTGCCAGTGTAGTCAGTGAGTTCTTTGGGAATGTAGACGTAAACGAAAAAGCCTTGTCCTGGGCGTCTGGTTCTTACGCCGCTTCCCTGATTCCGCAATCAGGGGACAAAAAATCAGCCATCGCTCTAGCTATTGAAGTGGAGGACGAAGAACTAGCTAAAGCCAAGATTCGCGAGGCTGAGCCGGTCTTGATCGGTAGCCTGGCTTCGCTGGGAATCACTGGCGACCTGGAATTCAAAGACGGCGAAGCCTCCGGCGTCGCGACGCGGTACGTGTCTTTCAGTGAAGGGGTGGCGATGGATCTAAATTATGCGGTCTCCGGTGATAAATTACTTTTTGCGACGTCAAAATCCGCCCTGGAAACCTTGCTCGATGTCGATGCTAGCAATATCGCCAGCCTGGCCGACAATGATGATTTTGCCGAGACCTTGTCCAAAACCAAAGCCTCACGGCAAATTGGCTTCCTATTTCTCCAGACATCCGGTTTAACTGATTTGCTGTCACCGACTGTAGTCGGCGATATCGCTACGGAAGAGGAAATTCCTCAGGGCTTTATTGCTCAAGCTTTAGCGCCATTTAGTAGCCTGGGAATAAGCCTGCACAACACCGGCAAAGGCGACTTCCTGACTGATATGTATTTGAAATTCAAATCCAGTGAATAAAAAATATCCGCCAACTCTGATTGCTCTGGATATAGAATCCACCGACATCTCTCCCGAGAAGGGAGAGATTATTGAAGTGGCGGCGATTAAGTACCGCCGTGGCGAGGAGGTGGATAAATTTCAGACCTTGGTGAAGCCCAGTAAAAAAATCCCGCCAGTAGTCAGATCTATCACCAACATTACGGATGAAATGGTGGCTGACGCACCGTCTTTCTCCGAAATCAAAGACAAGCTGGCGGATTTCATCGATGATTTTCCGGTGGTCGGGCACAATATTGCGTTTGACGCGGCATTTCTGCGGGCTAACGGGATTCCCTTGGAGAAAAATCCGCTCTATGACACCTGGCGCCTGGTCACGATTCTGTACCAAGGCATGCGCTCCTTCAGCCTGGAAGCAGTCACGGCCAGGTTGGGGCTAAAACATGAGGAAAAACACCGGGCGGAAGCTGATGCCGCTGCCGGTCAGGCTCTTTTTTATCACCTAGTTGACAAGATCAGGGGGCTGGATCCGGTTGTTCTCCAGGCCATTAATGATTTTCTTGACCGCCAGGACTGGTCTCTCAAAGAAGTTTTCCGAACAGCGGTCGAACTCGGGCCGGCGGAACCAGGTTCTGGCCGGGACGCCAAGACAAACTCGCATGATAAACAGAAAAACGGATCAGCTGAATTTGCCACGGACAAACTGGCCTACATGCTGGGCAAAAATGGGTCGGTAGTCAAAAAGGTAAGTGGCTATGAGTATCGTCCGCCGCAGGTAGAAATGCTTAAATATATTGCCGAAGCTTTTACAAATTCGGAGTTCCGTCTGATTGAAGCGCCGCCCGGGGTAGGTAAGTCAATGGCGTATTTGTTGCCGGCGATTACCTTTGCTCGAGCTAAGAACGAACAGGTGATTGTTTCTACCTATACTCGGAGCCTGCAGGATCAGCTGGTGCAAAAAGATATCCCAACTATAGCGGAGATAGTGCCTTTTCCCTTTAAAGCTGCAGTCTTGAAGGGGCGTCAGCAATATCTTTGTCGTCGTCTCTTTGAGCAAATGCGGCAGCGCGCGGATCTAACGGAGGACCAGATTACCACTCTCGTTAAACTGATGGTTTGGGAACATCGCACTGCCAGTGGTGAATTCGATGAATTAGCTTTGACATTTGAGGACAAACCGACCGTGCGTCGTCTAGCCGCCGATCATCACACTTGCCAGGGACGCAGTTGTCCGCACTGGAAGTATTGTTTCGTTAACACAGCCCGGCGCCGCGCCCAAGCAGCTGACTTGGTTATCGTTAATCATGCTTTACTCCTAAGAGAGCCGAAAGTCGAGAGTGAGCCGGTTTTGACCGGTCGCCATCTGATTTTGGACGAAGCCCACGAACTGGAAGATGCCGCCACCGATGCTTATAGCCACGCTCTCACCAAAGAAATGATTGATGAATGGCTGAGCAGTCTTTCTAATCGCCGGCGCAAGGGTGGATTGCTGGATGTTTTCCCCCGCCGCAAGTTTGCCAAGCACTTACCGGATGTTGCGCGATATCAGCAGGACATAGCTCTGCTTGGCAATGATATTGCTTTGTTTTTTGGCTTAGTGGGGATGTTTGCCAAGCGTTTTCAGGAAAACAGCAAATATCTAACCTATGAGGTTTCTCTCAATAAAGAGCTACGTTACCAACCGGAATGGCAGCGCCTAGAAGAAACAGCTGACAATTTGGTCGGGAAACTGGAATCTTTGTGCCAGAGTCTCGGGAAATTGGCGGAAGATGTTAAAACCACTGCCGGGAAATCTGATAAGAAAACCCGGGAATGGTGTCATGATATTTTGGCTCTAGGCCAGAGCGGGAAGCATGTTCAGGAATTACTTCGAGAAATGTTCCTGGAACCACAGGCTGACCATGTTTACTGGGTAACGGTGCGCCGGAATGAACAATTTATATTGAAAGCAGCGCCGCTACGCATCGATGAGCGTTTGCAGTCCGAGCTCTACCAGGAAAAAAAGGTAATCGTGATGACTTCCGCCACGCTCTCTACCGCGCAGGCAAACGAAACCGGCCAGATTGAAGCCAGTTTCGACTACTTCAAGGATCGTTTAGGCCTGGCTGATTTCAAATTCTCCCGGGTTGCAAATGTATTTGATTATAAAAAACAGGCCCTGATTTATATCCCGGGTGATATCGAGCGTCCGGAATCACCTAAATATACCGATAGTTTAGCCGAGGTAACCAAGGATGTCGCCGAAAAACTGGGTGGCCGGACCCTGGTCCTTTTTACCTCGTATGCCGGGATCAAAAAAGTTTATAAAAAAATTGCCGAACCACTGCGGCAGAAAAAGGTTGATGTACTAGCTCAGGGTGTTACCGGCGGTAAAATGAAGCTCTTGCAGCAGTTCAAGGCGAGCGAGCGGGCAGTTTTACTGGGTACAGCGACCTTTTGGCAGGGGATTGATATTCCAGGCGAAAAACTGAGCTGCTTAATCATGGCCAAACTGCCTTTCAGTGTGCCGACAGAGCCGGTTTTCAAGGCTCGCCAGGAGGAATACAGTAACGGGTTCACAGATTACGCCGTGCCTTTGGCTATTCTGCGTTTTCGGCAGGGTTTCGGGCGCCTGATTAGAAGCAAAAAAGATCGCGGTGTAATGATTATTATGGATAACCGGGTGGAAAAAGCGAATTACGGCTTGATGTTTATGCAAAGCTTGCCGGAAAGCGAGGTCAGATACGGTGATCTGGCGGAAGCCTCGGAAGCAACCGCTGCCTGGCTTAAAAAGTAGATAAAGCTAATAAAGTCACAAAAAGCGAAAGGACTACCAATGGTAGTCCTTTTAGAGTCCGATTACCTCGCCGGATTACGGCGAAAGGTAGTGCGGCCCGCGAGAGTGTTGACGAACAAGGTCGTCGGGGTGATCGTTCCGTTAGAGAACATCACGAAGAACGGTTTCGGTTCAGTGACACCACCAGCGCACAAAGAGTCATCATACCAGTAGGAGAAAAGACCGAATAGTGCCTGGCCAGGATCTTCCCGGTATTGCTGGCAGAATTCCAGCAGCTCCCCCAGTCGGAAGGAATCCCAATTACCTCGGCTTTGAAAGAAGCGAAGCATAATACCGGCTGCGGTTTCGATTTCGGCTTTGCCAAATCCGGGGATTTGGTGCCTGGCTTCGATATCGCTCGGCTGTAGGGGGTGATTTGCGGCCGTATCAACATTTACGCTCATCTCTATATCCTCCTAAATTGTTAGATTATGACAATTTGCCGGTAATACTAGCACGTTTGTATATGAAGTCAAGTCTGTACGAGAAATTCAGCGGAGTGAGCCCCGGCAGCCGATAGGAAAAGTTGTGGAAAAGTGTATAAATCGATTACCCGCTTACGAACACAAAATATGGAAAACTCGAATGTATTTCCGGCAGATACCTTTATTTCTAGCCCTTTATTGTATGTGTATATTTACCATTGATTTAATGAACAAAATTTGTTACAATAGTAGTAGACAATAAAACAAAAGGTACGTTCCCAATTGGGGCACTCCGAGGGTTAGGGAGCAAAGCTGCTCAGAATAAGCGGTTTTGCTTCCTTACTACTCGGTTTGGTGCCGATACACCGCTACAAAACAAAAACCAAAATTGTACCCTGGAACTGATTTCGGCAGAACTATCCAGGACAAAAAGAGTTTTTTGGGGAAGATAAGCGTACATCGACCCCGAAGAGTGGTAAGAGATATCTTCAAGGCTACTATCGGTAACCTGAGGAAATCCATCCGTTTGTCTACTAGTCATCATTAATGCTTTTCACCCGGGCGTTAATGCTGCAGACAAAAGGATGACGCGGGTGCTCACGGCGAAAAATCTTTACTTTCTATATTAGAAAGGGCGCCGATGGGCGCCCGCTTTCTTTTACATTAAAAATTCGTATCTATCAAGATTTATTCGCCCTTTTCCGATTTTGACACCTTCTTGTTTTAGCAGTTTAATCTTTTGCTTCTTACCACCGGCAAAGCCGCCGATGTCGCCGTTACTGGAGATGACACGGTGACATGGTATTTGCGGTGCCCAGGGGTTGCGGTTTAAGGCTTGCCCGACCGCCCGGCTGGCACCCGGTTTTCCCAGCTTCCGGGCAATTTTGCCGTACGTAGACACTTTTCCCTTAGGAATGCGGGCTGTGAGCGCATAAACGCTTCTGTCAAAAGGACTTATTTTCGCTTCCCTTTTTATTTTAGCCATGGTATTATTTTACTATATGATAGGTAAATTTAGCGAATATGTTTGACCAAGAATTTTTAGAAAAACAGAAGAAACGTCTGCTGGCAGATAAGGCCGAGATTGAGGAAACCCTCAGAGATCGTGGTGGTAAAAGGGATAAAAACGTCAAAGATGTAGAGGATTATGACATTACTCCACCGCATCTGTCCAAAAAAAATGAGCCACTGGATTTAGATTTAGAAGCCCAGGAAGTGGCCGGGTTTGCCAATCGCATTTCTGTGGAAAGGAGCCTGGAACAGACACTTGATGATATTAATGTAGCTCTGAAGAGAATCGAAAACGGTAAATACGGCGAATGCGATAATTGCGATAGTACTATTCCGCGGGAAAGATTGGAGGCCTTACCGGCGGCTTGCATCTGCCTTGATTGTGAAAAGAAACAAAATAGCAAGTCATGAAAGGTTTCAACTGGCTAATATTCATCATTGTCAGCGCCGGGGCACTGGCGGCTGATCAGATTCTGAAAATATCGATTATGCGGAAACTCTCCACCGTGGGGGAGTTTTCTGTTCTGGGAGATATTTTCAGGGTACATTTCTATCCAAATGAAGGGGTAGCGTTCGGGATTCCGCTGAAAGGTCCGCTTTTAGTTATTTTCTTAGTAGCAGTGTTTGTGATATTGCTGGTATTGTTCCTGCGTTATCTCCGCAATGATAAAATAATCTCCACGATTGCCTTGGCCCTGGTACTAGGCGGGGCAGTCGGCAACATCGTTGACCGTTTCCGCGTCGGTTATGTAATCGACTATATCAGTATCAGCATTCTGCCGGTATTTAACCTGGCTGATATTTTCATAATTGCCGGGGTTCTGCTCCTCGTCTGGCGAATAATGGTAGTTGACCAAGGCATCACTCTGAATCCACCGGATCAGGTTTCCCGAAAAACAAAATCGTGATATAATTTGCCCATGGGTATGAGACGTTCAAATTTAGCTACCAAGGCACGCAAGGAAGGCGAGCTCCAGGATCTCGAGAATTCTGAATCGGTGGAGTGGTTTTTGCGCTCGGAATACGACCGGCTGACCGAGATGTTACTTTATACCAAGGAAATGGGACAAAAGCGGGTGCAGTTCTGGCTGACAGTCATTTCCGCAATTGGCGGTTTGCTAGCCGTGATTTATCAAATCAATGGCGCTGACGCCGGTTTTCTGACATTCACTATGGTGGCCCTGCTGGGTATTCTGCTTCTAGGATTAGTTATATTCCTCAAATTGGTCCAGCGTACAATAACCTCAGTGGAGTACCTCCGTGCCCAAGGCAAGATCAAGCGATATTTTGTAGACAAAATGCCTAAGATCGAAAAATATTTCTATTTTCCAGTTACTGATGACCAGCCCAAACTAGTCCATTCCTTTGCTTTCAAGCTGACAGGTTCAAGTATGCGGCTGCTGGTGGTTGTCATCAACAGCTTCCTGATTGCTGCCGTCGTGGCGATTCTGCCGCGCATGGTTTACGGTAACTGGGAATTTGTGGGCTACCAAATCGTAATGGGTATAGCAGTATTTGTTATGTCTTTCGCTTTGCACGAGGCTTTCACCTGCAAGCTCTTTCAGCAGGCCGAGAAAGCAATTGCTGATAAAGTGGCTTTCCCTTCTAAATAGTACTTCTAGATAGTAATAGAACCCTCCTAATTCAGGAGGTTTTTAATATCCGCAAACCCCCACCCAAAGTTACCATGCCAGCAAAATTAATATCAGCCGCCATAACAGGAATTGAGGCCCAGCCGATCGAGGTGGAAGTTGATGTCGATTTCCAGAATCGTCCCACTTTTGTGATTGTCGGTCTTCCCGATGCCGCAGTTTCCGAGTCGAAAGATCGGGTAGCGGCGGCATTCAAAAATACTGTCGGGCGCGGTTGTAATAAAAAAATCACAGTCAACCTGGCGCCAGCAGACCTGCGCAAGGAAGGCCCCGGATTTGATCTGCCGATTGCCCTGGGTCTGCTGGTGATGTTTGGTGAGCTAAAACTTCCTGATGTTTCCGGAAGTCTATTTCTAGGAGAACTTTCTCTGACCGGGGAGTCGCGCCCAGTCAGCGGAGTGCTGGCAGTGGCGATGATGGCCAAGAAGCTGGGATTCAAAAAACTGTTTGTACCGGCTGCCAATGCTCCGGAAGGGGCTCTAGTTTCCGGAGTCGAAGTTTACGGGGTAAAAAGCCTGGCCGGGCTGATTGCCCACCTGCAGGGTACTGATTTCATGACGCCCTACTCTCCTCGTAAAATGAAGCAAAACTCCCTAGCCGGGCAAATAGATTTAGGCGACGTCAGGGGACAATCGCAGGCCAAGCGAGCTCTTACTATCGCCGCCGCGGGTGCCCACAATTTGATCTTCAGCGGTTCGCCCGGGTCGGGCAAAACTATGCTGGCGCGGACCCTGCCCTCTATTTTGCCCCGCTTGGAAGTGGCGGAGTCTTTAGAAGTAACCAAGGTGCATAGTATTGCTGGTCTCTTGGAAACAGACCGCCCGCTTATTCGGGAACGTCCGTTTCGCTCTCCTCACCACACGGCTTCCAGTGTTGCCCTGGTTGGCGGGGGCACCTGGCCGCGCCCGGGCGAGGTTAGCCTGGCGCACCGCGGGGTTCTGTTTCTGGATGAGTTTCCGGAGTTTCCTCGTCCGGTTCTGGAGGCACTGCGCCAACCACTGGAGGACAACCAGGTGACTATTTCCCGGGCCCAGGGGACATTGTCTTTTCCGGCTCAGTTTATTCTGGTGGCGGCGATGAATCCCTGTCCCTGTGGGTTTATAGGTGATCCAGAAAAGGAATGTACCTGCACACCGCTGCAGATAGCAGCTTATCAGAAGCGGTTATCGGGCCCGCTGTTGGACAGAATAGATCTGCACTTAAGTGTGCCCCGGGTTAAAATAAAAGATCTGACCGCCACCAAAAAAGATTCTGGTGTCAATTCCAAACAGGTTAGGAGTTTAGTGCAATCTGCGCGGTCAACGCAGATTCAGCGATTCCGCGATTTGGAAATTAGCACTAATGCCGAAATGGATACCGCAGCTGTTCGTAAATTCTGTCAGACCGATAAGTCTACGCAGACCTTGCTCCAAAAGGCGGTGGGGCAAATGCATTTGTCGGCGCGGGGGTATTTCCGGATCCTGAAGGTAGCGCGCACAATCGCTGATCTAGAGGAGTCAGATGATATCCTGTTGGAGCACGTGGCGGAGGCGTTGCAATATCGCCAGCCGCTTGAGTATTAAAAAAACTCCCTGCCGGGAGTCTTGGGCCTGATGATTATCGGTTTTTTCGCTTGGCGCGCCTGGACAGCGTAATCAACAAACGCAAATGGCTTAGAGCTGTTTGCGTTTTTGGTTTGCTCTTAAAAGGCGACTTTGTCAAAAGCCCCTTTTCCTGCAAGTATGAATCCACGTTAATTCGACGCACTAGTTTTTTGCTTTAAGTTGGCTATATTTTAACATTTTCCTCACTTTTTAGCAAAAGTGTGGAAACTAAGGGAAAAACTGGTTATGGTGTGGATATTTTTGCTAATTTAAAACAAAATTTATCCACAACGTAAAGACCGGGCCGAGCCCGGTCTTTGCTTTGACGTATTGCAAATGCCTCTAGTAGACGAATCCTTTGACCACGCCGCTGTTAGCCGGCATATTACGCTGGCTGACAACACCGAAGCCTTTGTAATTTTGCTCGGAAATGGTGTAGGAGCCATCTGAGTTGACCTTCTCAACTACGCCGACATGACCCCAGCCGCTTTCACCAGTGACGACAACCGCACCTTCCTGCGGAGCCTGTCCAACGGCGAGCCCGTTGGCCTTAGCGTTGTTATACCAGGTGCCGGCATTGCCGCGCACAGTGCCCTGCAGATCGGGCCGTCTGGACCAAGCGTAGTCTGTGCACCAGCCGCGTCCGACACCGCCACCGGTGACAGCGGTAGTTCGGCCGGTAGAACGGGAATACGAACTGGTGGATCGGGTAGAGGTATAGCCAGAAGAACTACTGCGGGAAGCGCTGGCCAAGCGTCTAGTGGTCGGCTTGGGAGCCGGCTTATTCTCGATATTACCATCGGGAATTATCAGCACTTGTCCGGGCTGGACGGTACCGTCTTCCGGAAGATTATTAAAAGCAATAATGTCATCTGTACTTGCTCCATAGCGTTGGGCAATTGCCGACAGAGTATGATCTTCGGCTACTAAGTGGATGGGATCGTTGCTAGGGGGAATGCCGATCTTTTCACCAGGCTTAATAGTCTCTTCCCAGTCGCGGTCGTTCAGGAGAATACGTTCGTCGATCCCAAATGCGCGGGCGATGCTGGACACAGTATCGCCGGGCTGAACGGTGTATTCCATAATTTCATGTCTTTCTTGATATGAGGTGGGAGCAGCTTCTTCGCCACCGGGTAAAATAGCTGATTCGTTGATGTCGTTGGCGTAGACAATCTGCATGCTGGTTACAGCTGCACTTTCGGCGTTCAGGGCTGTGTTTTCGGCATCAGTACCGGAAATGCTGCTCAGCTCTTCCTCATTTTTATCACCAATTAACTTATTCGGATCGCCGGCCTTGACTACTTCCAGCTCCTTTTCTTCCTGCTTCTTATTTAAGTAAGAAAGAATACCGCTACTTTCATTAACTAGGCTGTCGCCTTCAGCTCGGGCCACATTGAGCCAGACCACGCCACCTACAACCGCTGCTAGGATAATCGGAATAACTAGAAATTTGGGCTTGCGAAAAGCACCAAAAAAAGCCCCAAGTTTAGGCGGTGAGAGCCTTGGTGTTTGTTTGATGGGCTTAATTAGATCCTTAGAAAGCTTAAGCTTACTAATGTGATGTTGCTGGCTACCTTATAACAGCGGCAACCAGATCCTTTTTAAAATCAGCGACCTTTTATTAACGCATTTAGTAGTTTAGCAGGGAGTAGAAATCAGTCAAGAGTCAGTCTACTTTTCTCTAATTTAAGAACAAAAGCGTCTAAAACCGGATTCGGAGAGTCCGGTATTTGGGGAAAAGTAGACAAATTAGCCAAAAATTAAGGTTTCCGGTAACAAAAGACACCCCCAGGGGGGCGTCTTTTGAATCGTCCGCCTTCACCCGCCAGCGGCGGGTTTCGGCGGATAAAATCTATTCACCAATGAAGTTTTCAATCTTAGGATCGTTGATGTTGAGCTGACGCTCAGTGCGGTTATAGCGGCCGCTGTAATTCCATTCAGAAATTGTCACGGTGTCGCCTTCAACCTTTTCAACCACGGCGACGTGGCCATAACCACTCTCGCTAGTTACAACGATGTTACCAGCCTGGGCCTGGTCGCGGCCGACTTTATGTCCAGCCGCAGCTGCGTTCTCATCCCAAGCGCGAGCGTTGCCGCGCCAATCAACCCAGTCGACGTTGCGGTCGACATAGTCGGTACAGTAACCGCTGGCGAAGGAACCGCTACCACGGCTCGTAGAAGTACTACGGGCAGTGGTGGGATAGACCCGGGCCAGACGAGTAGTACTCGTTGACACAGGTTCTACTGGTTCCGGTTTCGCCGGAGCAGTCGGTGTCGCAGTCAAAGCTGCGATTTGTACCGCCGTTTTAGGGTCGGCGTCGGCATTTGCCTGGTTGGGGTAAGAATTGCTGCTTAGAGTAGCAGCCAGGGCTTCGGGCTGGTCGGAGATAGACTCCGTGTTCGCAGTAACCGTCACGAGATTTTCACTCTCTCGTACCGGGATTTCCTCCGCCTGAGCCGTAGAGGCAAAAGCGAAAGTGATGGCGATAGCCAAGGAAATGGCGATCGCGTCCCGGGAGCGGTCTTTCATCAGTTCCCGAAGTTTTTTACCAGATTCAAGGTACGGTAGAGAAAACTTCTTTATCTTCTCTAGGAGAAAACAAAGCTGTTTTCGAATAGGGCATTTTCCCTTGTTTAAATGAATGACCTTTTATACGGGAAAGTGGAAGATCGAAGATGGAACATCTAAGCTCCATTTCCCATCACCAGTTTCCATTCAAAAAGCACCATTTTCCGGTGCCTGTTTTTGGCCTTGTTTAGTACTAAAGGTGAACATGGCACTATATCATACTTTCCGTATCTTGTCAAGGTTTTTCCGTCCCCTTGGCTTAAATAAGCCAAAATATCGATATCTAGGCATGAAAAACACACCGTAGCACGGTGTGAACTGGGTATATTAGCGCTAGCTTGAATTAATGTCAAGTGAAGTTGGGGTGCGATTTTACAACAAGATGGCACCTATATTTAGTTGCTAAGATATCATTTTTTGCTAGAATAAAGGCGCTAGTAGATATCAATTATGGCAACAAATCCAGAGAAACCTACGCCTGTTCCGGAGGAAGCTGAGACAAAAGAAACCAGAGAAAATGAACCCTGGGACGTTGGTTTTGCGACCGAAAAAGGCACAGATAAGGCAGTGAATCAGGATAGTTACTTAGCAGATCGTGAGCATGGCATATTTTTGGTTGCTGACGGCATGGGCGGGCATAGTAAGGGTGAGCAAGCTTCGCAGCTTGCTTGCGATGCCTTTGCTAGGATATTCAAGGAAGTTTCCGGTGGTTCCTTGGGCGAGCATGATCTCCAGGAAATAGTAGCGGCCGTAGCAGCCGAAGTCGTCGAAAAATTTAGGCGCGAACCTGGCAATCCTGGCTCTACACTTTCCGGTATAGTCGAATCCAATGGCGAATATTGGCTAATACACGTCGGCGATTCCCGGGTCTACCGCTGGCGTGAAGGCAAGCTGGTGCAACTGACCAGAGATCACACCTGGGCGGAAGTAAGAGGCCTAAAACCCGGTCATCCTAATTATCGGAGGGCCAGCAATATGGTTGTGGCGGCGATCGGCTGTGGCAAAAAGATTTCCCCGGTTGATGTTGATGTTAGCAAACTAGATCGCCAACCCGGGGATCTCTATATAGTTGCTAGTGATGGCATTTGCAAAACTGCGGATATTGATTCGAATGAGCTGATCAGTAAAGTGCTCGAAATGCTGACCAGCCGCGGGACTGATTCGGAACAAATAGCGTCTCAATTGCTACAATACGTGAAACACGCGGTTCCTCACGATAAGCGCCGGGATGATATTACGATCGGGGTCCTGCAGGACAAA
>CAZLGC010000010.1:0-25082 GCA_964559275.1 uncultured Candidatus Saccharibacteria bacterium | reverse complement strand
GGTTTAATGTCACGCCAACATCTAGTGCCGGCCGAGTCCTTGACGCCACAACCGCTATTCTAGAATTTTGCCAGGAGCGAACATACGAAGGCGAACCGGCCATTACACTTGAGGCTAATTCTACTCTGCCCTACCAAGACCTTGAACCGATTATAAAAACTGATGGTAAAATTAAGCGGTTGCAGACAACACCCCTCTTTGAATACATTTGGGAAAATAGACACCGAGATTCACGACGGTTGGCAGCTACAGCTCAACATTATTTAGCCGCCGGCTGGTGGCAGATAGCGAAACAGGCTGACCCTGACTTGCCGATCGTATTCGCCGGCGGGGTGGCCTACAATCGTATCATTACTATCTATCTAACCCGCCGGGGCGTTTTGGTGAATAAGGAAATTCCACCGGGCGACGGTGGAGTTTCGTTCGGACAATTATTCTAGATTAAAAGACTGTTGACTAAAGTACTTTTTCTGATATAATCACGGGGACATCTAGAGAAAGGGGGGTAAGATGACAATGCCAATTGACCTGGTGCTGGTGCGCCATGGCTATTCGGAAGGCAATTCAGCCAACCAAAGATCGAGAAGCGGAGATGACCGGGCTTTCACCTCAGAATTCTTGAACCGGCACAGCTCACAGTGGCGGCTGACGGACCGCGGACGCCAGCAGGCCGAGCAGGCCGGGATATGGATTCGCGAGAACCTGGCCCAACTGCTACCTTTTGACCATTGCTATACCTCGGAGTATGTCCGGGCAATGGAAACTGCCGCCCTGTTGGGTTTACCGCTGCCACCTAAGGGCTGGTTCACCGATTTGAACCTGCGTGAGCGTGACTGGGGTGAACAGGACGTCATGACTATGACCGAAAGAATGGAGCGCTACGGCGAAAATTACGCTAAGCGCGACGTTGACCGTCTGTACTGGAAACCGGTGAACGGCGAATCCATTGCCGAGGTCTGTCTGCGACTGTACCGGGTGCTTGACACCCTGCACCGCGACTGCTCCGACGGCCGTGTACTGATCGTCTGCCATGGAGACATCATCCGCAGTTTCCGGTTGATGCTGGAGCGAATGTCGCAGGACGAGTTTCACTCCATGTCCACTTCCACGAACCCGCATGATCGGACTCATAACTGCTCGATTTTCCACTACACTCGCCGCGATCCGAATACCGGCCACCTGGATCCCTACTACAAGTGGCTGCGACACGTTTGCCCTTGGGACCAGACCCTGAGCCCGAACATTTGGCAGCCCATCGACCGCAAGACCTACTCCAATGCTGAGCTCCTGGCGCGTGCCGAGGCTGTTACTCGCTTGGTCAACACATCATGAAATAAGCCGCTTCCAAAAACCGGAAGCGGCTTTCTCATTCCGACGTTGACAAAAGCGGTCTTTGTGCTAGTTTACTAGGTCAACCAAATCCTTCAGCCAAGAAAAGGAGGAAACATGAAGGAATATGATATCGTAAGGCAAGCCACCCTCTACATCCGCGAGCAGCTGCTCAAGGACCGCCAATATGATAATCCGGTCGGGATCATCCTGGGTTCGGGATTAGGAGAATTCGGCGAGTCACTGCTGGATCCTATCAGGATCAGCTACGGTGACGTCCCCGGACTATCCCCTGCCACCGTCGCCGGTCACGCCGGCGCCTACATCTTCGGTTACTGTGGCCGAGATGCCCGCACCCCTGTCATCGTAATGCAGGGACGCTCTCACTCGTACGAGAAGCTCACCCTGGATGAAGTGGTGCGACCGGCTCGGACAATGGCAGAACTGGGTTGCCGAGTGGTCATACTGACAGCCGCAGTAGGAGCAATCAATCGTTTCTACAAACCCGGTGAATTCGTCTTCCTGCGCGACCATATCAACTGGTCGGATCTGAGTCCGCTTATCGGCGAACACGACGAGAATTTCGGGCCCCAGTTCGTGGATCTGACCACTGTGTACGATACCGAACTGACCGAAAGAGCTCGCTACCAAGCTACCCTGGCGGGAGTCTATGTGCACGATGGTGGTGTCTACATGTGGCGCCGCGGCCCCACCTACGAGACGCCGGCCGAAATCGACGCCGCCCGCCGACTCGGTGCCACCGTGGCCGGTATGTCGACGGTGCCCGAGGCAATTGCCCTGCACCAGATGGGCGTATCCAAGATCAGTCTATGCTTGGTCACAAACATGGCTGCCGGAGTCACCGGTAAGAAGCTGGGCCACGATGAAGTGGTCACAACAGGTCGATTCGCCAAAGAGGATTTCATGCGCATGCTCCCGCCAATCGTCTCGGTAGTAGCACTGCGCCAGCCGGGCCTTGATATCTCTGTCTAGTCGCCAAACATAAACCGGCCGACCCTGTGGGGACGGCCGGTTTTTCCTTTGGTAAAAGTTTAGCAAATCCTAGGCACCAGTTTACCCTCCGGAACCGGTAATTTACGCTCTCCTATTTTGGTTTTTAGATAAACTCCCTGTCCGCGACTGACGGAGCCGATAATGGCGGCTTTTTTGTCAAACTTTTGTAATTTTTTGACAACAGCCTCAGCCTGTTTCGCCGCAACCCCGGCTACTAACCGCCCCTCCGATGCCAATTCGTAAGGGGATACCCCCAAAATATCACATAGCGCCTTGGTTTCTTTCCGAAAAGGAATTGCTCCCTCGTCAAGCGCAACCTTGACCTTCGCCTTGCTGGCCATTTCATTAATGATGGCAGCCAACCCTCCCCTGGTCGGATCCTTGCAAGCAGTTAGATGCTTCTGGACAGACTTGATTTGCGACCACAGCGGCTGGCAGTCAGTTCTTAGGGCTGATTCATAATCAAAACGATTAGCCAAGATAGTTGCCCCGTGATCACCCAACGTTCCCGAAGCAACGATCTTGTTTCCCGGGCGCAGTCCGGAATTAGGGATGATTTTAGTACCGGTGCCGAGGCCGCTGGTGTTTATCACTAAACCGTCTACTTTCCCCTTTCCCATCACTTTGGTATCACCTGTCACCACCGGCACCTTTTCCTGATCACTAATCCTACCAATTGAACGCAGAACCTTTTTCAAATCTGACTCGGAAAAACCTTCCTCAATTATCAAGCCGAGCGAGATTGCCAAAGGTTTAGCCCCGCGCACCGCTAAATCATTGATGGTCCCGTTAATGGCCAGAGTGCCGATATCACCGCCCGGAAAAAAGAGGGGTGAAACAGTATAGGAATCTGTAGTGAAAAACAAAAACTCACCCTGCCCCGATTTAGTGACAGCGCTATCTTCATTCTGCCCGTGCCATTTACCCTGGTAACCCAAAAACTTCCTGATTTTTTCAATCAAAGCTTCTGACTCCTGGCCACCACCACCAGCGCTCAGTTGAATTTTATCGGTTTTCATAAGCAATCCGACAAGCTCCTTCTCGGGAAACCATACAAGCACCTTCCGGGTTTGCCACTGTACATTTTTTCGCGAATAGTGAACAATCGACTGGTTTTGCTTTACCCTTGATTACCTGTGAACAGATACAGCCCCGACTGACATGAGCAGCCGGCAACTTTCTGATAATATCTTCATACTTAACCTGGGCATCTTGGTCTTCAAATTCTCGAGTTATCGACATGCCAGATCGGGGAATGCCGCCCAGCCCGCGCCAAGTAGCTTTACCTGGTTCAAACACTTCAGCCAGCAACTTTAGCGCCGCCTTGTTCCCGCCTGCTTTCACCAGCCGCTTATACTGGTTTTCCACTTCACTACGACCAGATGAAATCTGCCTTAGAAGCAACATAATCCCCTGCAAAATATCTACAGGTTCAAATCCAGCCACTACCTGCGGTTTATCAATTACCTTGAAAGGTTTCGTACCAATAATAGCCGCTACGTGACCAGGATCTATGAAACCGTCAATCCTGATATCCGAATCGGCAACCAGGGCCTGCATCGCCGGCGGGAAATATTTATGGGTGGAATAGACCGTGACCCCGCGCTTAATAGCGGCGGCGGTCATCGGCGCCGTAGTCTCAAACCCAATCGCAAAAAATACTGATTTATTGTCGGCCGGAACAGCCTCGGTGGAATAAACAACGTCCACATTCGCTCCCTGCGCCCGGGCCTGCTCGAGACTCATTTTAGTTCCCGGCACCCGCATAACATCGCCGTAGCAATAGACCGGAACATCAGCTAATGCCAGTTCAACAACCGCATCAATATCTTCCTGGGAAGTTACACACACCGGACACCCTGGTCCGGTCACCAGCTCGATTGGAGACGGCAAAACACTCCTTAACCCACTTGTAGTAATAACTTCCGTATGGGTGCCGCAGACTTCCATCAGCCGCACCGGCTGTTTTAGTTTTGTAGACAGAGAATCAATCTCTTTTTTGAGTCTGGTAATCATCTATTAATTCTTGGTTTTTCCTGGCATCTGCTGACGATATTTTGCCAATAGCAAATCCCGCGTGGACAGATACCCAGTCGCCGGGTTTCGCTTCCGGTACCAAAGAAATATTCGTCTTTTTTTTGACGCCATTAAAAGAAACAACCGCATGGTTTTGGCGGTCGCGGGAAACTATTTGGCCGGGAGTTGCTAGGCACATATTTTATAACTTTAAGCGCTGGTTCATACAGCCGCAGGGGTACCTTTGATCTCAGAGTATTTGAATACAGGACCATCCTTACACACCAATTTGTTGCCGATCCCGCAGTGGTGGCATTCCCCTACCCCACACTGCATATTCCTTTCCAGGGAAATGTAAATATCCTCATCCTTAACACCCTTTTTTTTCAAAGCCGCGATAACAAATTTACACATCACTGGTGGACCGACAATGAAGACAAGCGGATCTGGCACAATCTTTTCCTTTTCCAGCAAATGCGTAATCAAACCCTCATCACAAACTAGGCTGCATTTTTCCGGACCATGTTTATCGACAGTTAGCGACATCGACCAGATTTTTTGCCAGTCTTTAAGTTCATCTTTATACAGAAATTCCGTCTCGCACTTGGCGCCGTAGAGCAGCTGCGCTTTGCTGACAGATTTAGGATTTTCCAAGATATCCAGAATAACTGCCCGGAGCGGAATTATACCGATGCCCCCGGCAATCAGAAGTAAATTCTTGCCCTTAGCTTCTTTCATCGGGAAATAACCTTTACCCAAAGGTCCCCGAACCCCGATCAGATCACCTTCTTTTTTTTGATGCAAAGCAGATGTTAGTCGCCCGGCTTTGCGAACACAAATTTCAAAAGTGTCGGTAGCACCGGCAAAAGAGCTAATGCCCACCGGCGCTTCCCCGTATCCCGGCAAGGAAACCATCAGGAACTGGCCTGGAAAAAAGTAGAAGTTTTTCTGGTCTTTCTCATCATTGAACCGCAACTTAAACGAAATCACCCCCGGAGACTGTTCCTGGGTAGAAATTATCTTAGCCGGTTTAGGTTCATAAATATTTTTCATTCGCCATTCTTTAATCTCGGAATATTTTCCATGATATTGATCCCGACCGGGCAGGCCTTGACACAACGCCCGCACCGAACGCAGCCGGGAACGCTATAGCGCTCGGGATCACGGACAAACTTATGTTCATACCAGTAGTAGATTCTTTTTTCAGTGTCGCTAAGGAAACGATGTTTAGCCGATATCCAGGAAAAATTAGGATAGAAGCAGGTTGTCCACTGGCGCACCCGGCGGCCTTCGCCGCTCTCTCGCTTGGCCTTGTCTAAAACATTGAAGCAGTAACAAGTCGGACAAACCAGCGAACACTTACCGCAGTTGATGCAGGTCTGCCCTAGTTCCTGAAAAAGCTTGGAATTATATCCTGATTTCATCTTTTCCAGGATAGATGTCATTTCTTCGTCAACACCATCCTCCTTAATCGGGCCGACATATTTGATATTTTCGTAATCCTTGTAGCCAAATTTTTCCAGCAGGCGTTGTCCGTCTTCGGAGCCGGTATAAACTTTCATTTCATCATCCCCGGTTTTTTCCAAAAAGATATCGAACTCAACATGCTCCAGCTGATCCTCGCGAAATTTATCCTGAAATTCAGCAAATTCTCTTTTGTCAGCCGGGGCTAATGACTGACCGATGACAATCGTCGCGCGCTTTCTTTCCTGATAATAAACATCATCAGCAAAGACCTGATTATACAAATCCAATGCTCTTAAATCAAGCACGGTGGGACCGATCAATACCTGCGGGTCAGCCACCTTAACTTTCTTGAGAACATCCTGGTGGATATTGAAAATAGTTTCCGTGGCGGGCAAAAAATATTTCCGCCAGGGATAATAAGTCAGCTGGCCGTTTATCACTACGTCCGCTGGGTCAGAAATCTTGGCCGAAACTAGAAACCCGTCATCCCGAAGCACCGGGGCGTAAACCCGATTACCTTCCTTTATCAGGAATCCGATGAATTTACCGAGCTGATCTTTTATCATGAGTGTCTTTTGTTTTTGAATTTTTGGACACAATTTGCTTGCGGAGTGGCAGCCCTGATTTATCCGGCAGGTTCTTGCGCTTTAGATAGAAAAGCATCCAAATACCGAAAATAACCAAGCCAATTGAAACTATTTGCGAAATCGTCAAGCCGCCAAAATCACCGCCGGTGAAAAACCGAGGATCTGAGTACGGCAAATCGTACGCCCGGAAGAAATCAATGATGAATCTGGTGACCGCATACCAAATAACATAGATAATGAACAAATAACCAGTCGGTAGCTTTAGTTTGCGTAGCCAGAACCAAAGAATCAGAAATATAACCAGGTTTGCCAAAATACAATACATGGCGGTTTCGTGACGAATCTGACCCGCGACTTCGATTCCCCAGGGGACATTGGTAGGAATCCCAGGATGATCTCTGATGAAGTGACAACCGACACGGCCGATCGCCAGACCCAGGGCTAGTGCCGGTGCACCCCAGTCAGCCAGCTTCCAGAAGCTGAGCTTCTGCCAGCGAACATAAAAAATCCAAACCAAAATAGCGCCAATAAAACCGCCGTAGTAGACCATGCCCCCTTTCCAAACCTTGAATATTTCCAACCAGTTGTCGCCGGCAAAATTTTCCCAGAAAAGAATAACATACATGATGCGCGAACCCACCATCGCGGCAATGAATATCCAGAGAGCCAGATCAACCAGCTTATCGACTTTGTAACCCTCCTTACCGGCCTGCCAAAGGATCAAAAGAATACCGACAATAAAACCTGTCGCTACCATAACTCCCCACGACTGAATAGTCAGCGGGCCAAGAGTAAATTCTGTAATCGGACCGTAAGGTAACATATTACTCGTTTAGATTTATTTCTTCATCGGGAATTATCAAATTGCACTCTGCCACAGCATCCACCATATCGGCCAGTTCCACGGCGCCCGGCACCTGGCCGCATATCATGCCCTGCTTGACCAGATAGCTGGTTGGGGTACCACGAACCTGAAATAGACTGCCGACCTCGCCGTTAGCATCAACCAGGACGTCGACGTTTATTTTCTGATCTTCTTTATATTGCTTTACAACGTCCAGCGGCTCGTTCATATTAACCAGGAATAACTGAGCATCTTCCCCCAGTTCATCACGGAGCTCGATAAAAACCGGGAGCTGCTTAGAACAATACTTACACCAGGTATTAGAAAAAGTGAGAACTATAGTTTTATCCTGATAATCCGAGAGTTTCAGCTCCTCATTCTCTGTATTTGGCAATACTATGTCAGGAATAGCCGCTCCAATCTCGGGGACAAACTGCGGGCCTTGAACTTCGTTTGCACCGGCGCGCTCAGCTATTCCGGCATCCTCTGATTTATCTGTTGAAAAAACAAAAACAAGTGTTAGTACGAAAGCTACCAGGGCGATCACCGCCGCCAGATAAACATAAGAATGGCGACGATATTTCTTTTCGGCAAACCAACGGTTTATAGTCCGCCGATACGGCAGATATACAACCAAAGCAACCAACGCTGCAAAACCAATTATAGCCAGAACTATTATCATTTATGTATTTTAACGCAAATTATCAACCTTTGAAACCTTTCTCAAAAAGCTTGACCCCAACCACCATCATAACGGCCGTAAAGGCTATCAAAATGAAAATATCCAGGCCAATCGGGATGCCCGAGAAACCAATCAGGGCCCATCTGATCCCGTCAACGCCGTAAGTCAGCGGGTTGGCATACGCCACCCATTGCAGCCCGGTAGGCAAACCCTCAATCGGAAAAAAGGCACCGCTCAGAAAAGAAACCGGAATAATGATTATGACCATTATCTGGTTATAGCTCTTGGCGTGTTTGAATATTGAACTGATAAAAATACCAAAACAGGAAAATCCGAAAACTATCAGGAACATGAAAAGTATCGTCAAGATAATTCCTTCCAACCCCCGGTCGGTTTGTAGAAAAAAGAAAACGATTACAGCCACCGATGCCACCAGGGTTAGGATCTGGGTAGTAATTTCGCTGAGAATTTTTCCGATCAAAATAGAATAACGTGATATCGGAACCACCATCAGCTCCTTAATGTAACCCTGTTTGTCACGAATAATTGAAAAGCCGACAAACATAGCCGCCCCGATCGATAGCACCGCAATTGCTCCCGGGCCAAAGAAATCTAAATAATCAATATCAAGGCCCGGTATTTTTATAAATTTATTGAGGCCGAAACCTAATATCAAAATACCCATCAGCGGCACTACAATGCTGGTAATAATCAGACCCGGGTCGGCCCAGAACTTCAGCAGTTCCCGTCGCCAAATTGTTGCTACCTCAAACCAGCGCATAAATTAATGCAAATCATTGCTGCTTGAAAACCGCTCCCCGGTGTGGTACAAGAAAACATCATCGAGGGTTGGCTCACGTAAGTTCATTGACTTCAGAGTAGGCGGAAAAGTGTCTATCAAGGGAATTAACTCGACGGCTCGTTTCTGCCCGTTATCGACAGTAAGATTGATGGCATTACCACGAATCTTAATTTTTTTGACATACGGAAGCGAGTTTATTTTCTCCTCCAATCTCTTATCCCGGCGATCAAGTTCTATCCTGATTAAATCGCCGCCCAAATCATGCTTCAATTTTTGCGGCGAATCGCAGACCACAATCCGGCCGTTTTTCATTATCGCCACCCGGTCACACAAAGTATCTGCTTCCTCCAAATAATGAGTCGTCAGCAGAATAGTGATATCAGTGTGCTCGCGAAGTTTAATAATATGCTCCCAAATCATCCGACGAGTTTTAGGATCCAATCCAATAGTAGGCTCATCCAAAAATAAAACCCGCGGACGGTGAATCAGGCCGCGAGCAATCTCCAGGCGCCGTTTCATCCCACCAGAAAATTTACCAACCTTGGTTTTAGACTCATCTGCCAGCTCCACCATAGACAGCAATTCATTGATCCGCTTGGATGCTTTTTCTTTAGGAACCCGGTATAGACGAGCATGGGTATCCAGGTTTACATAGGCAGAAAGATCTTCGTCCAAAATGGTATCTTGAAAAACCAGACCGATTGCTCGACGGACAGCCGCATCAGCTTTGACTATATCGTGACCGCAGACAGCTGCCTGCCCAGAAGTCGGTTGCAGCAAAGTTGTCAGCATCGAAATAACCGTAGTTTTGCCGGCACCATTAGGTCCTAGCAGGCCAAAAACCTCGCCGCCATTTATATTAAAAGAAACCTCATCAACCGCCACTTTGTCTTTGAATCTTTTTACTAAATTTTTGACAGCGACTGTTTTCATGTCAGATTAAAATGAGCCCTTACCGGGCCCCAGATTTATATTCCCAACATTAAGTTTTGTCAGAAGACTGGCCAGACTTGTCAGTTTCTGCTTTGTCAGCTGCAGCTTGAATCTCGGCTACAACTTTGGGAACATTCGATTCATCCAGGCCGTGCGCCAAACAAGCCATTTCAATAGTTTCAAAGGCTGCCGCTCCGCAGGCCAGGCAACCGGGTCCGAAATATTTTGCCAACACCTCAAAACTATCCTGTCCCAGCGATAACGCTTCCTGAATCGTGGTATTTTTAGTTACCTTCATCTGGGTTATTATTTCCTGATTTACTATTTGATTTTTTGAGCAAATCCTTAATAGTTACATTGTCCAACATCTTGTTTATTTTGACCTGCATCCGCTGCCAGACCGAAAGCATAGCTACGGAGGAGTCACTGATTATCTCATCCCGTCCCGATTGCTCCCGTTTCTTTTTTCCCGACCAAATCTGAACCGGCCCCTCCAGCACCTCTACTATTCTCCGCAAAGTAATTTCTTTCGGCCTTTTAGCCAAGGCAAATCCTCCCCGCTGACCTCGGTAGGATTTCAGGATCCCGGCCCGAGCCAATTTTTGGAAGATTTTGTTAAGAAAACTGGGTGGTATATTTTGGGATGAAGAAACTTCCGAAGCCAAAACCGCCCGTTTTTGCGAATTTCGAGCTAAGTACAACAAACCTCGCAGGCCATATTCGCTTTTTCGTGTCAATTTCATAACCTAAAATAATGGATACCTGAATCCTCTATAATTATACCCCATAAGGGACCCTGGTCAAGAAAGACTTCTCCACCCAACCCAAAAGAATTGCCTTTAAAATAAACAAATAGTAGTATTAAAGGATGGCAAAAAAGATTAGATATTACAACCTGATAGCGTTCGTGGGCGGAATGTCCATAATGGCGATTGAAATGACAGCAGTTCGAATAATGAGCCCTTATTTTGGTTCTTCGATTTTTATTTGGACCAATATCTTAGGGGTAATTATGGTAGCCCTGGCTCTGGGATACTATTACGGCGGTAAGCTAGCCGACAAATACCCCCGGCCGCAAGTCTTTTACTTCATTGTTCTGATGGCCTCGGTGATTGTTCTCGCCCTGCCGTTTATTGCCACCCCGCTGCTTGAATATTTAAGTAGCGTCACCGGCTCCTCCCCGGCTGCCTGGGTAACACTGTCATTGCTCGGTAGCCTGGCTTTGTTTTTCGTACCATTTGCCCTGCTGGGTATGATCAGCCCGTATCTGATCAGGTTAGTTAACCGCGAAGTGGAAGAAACAGGGCGGGTGGCCGGGCGCATTTTTGCTGTCTCAACATTCGGTAGTATCGTCGGAACCTTTTTACCGACACTGGTAACAGTTCCCCTCTTGGGAGTCCAGCGAACAATTGTAATCTTTGGTGCTGCCCTGTGCGTGATTGCCGCTATCGGACTTAATCGTCGTGTGATCACCGTCATGCTTATAATCCTGACGGGGCTGGGAATAGCTTTTGCCCCTTTGATGATGGCGGACAAGAATGTAATAGCTTACTCGGACAGCCCTTATTCTTATATAGAAATAAGAAAATACCTGAATTATACCGTACTCAGTTTCAGCAAAACGCGAGCTGTGCAGTCAATGCAGCCTGAATCTGGATATCTAACCGGTGGTTTCTATGTCGATTACTATTCGGTATTGCCGGCTTTCGCCTGCCCTTCCCGAGAATGTGATATTGGCGTAATTGGTGTTGCTGGCGGAACTATACCCAGGCTACTTGACCACTACTACGCTGAAAAAAAAGACCTAGCTATAGATGGAATAGAACTAGACCCCGCCGTCACCCGGCTCGCAAAGAAATATTTTGATTACAGTATCCCTACTCTGACAACTCATCATCAGGACGGAAGAATATATCTTCGCCACACAGATAAGATTTACAACTTAATAGTACTAGACGCTTTTCAGGAAGTTGAGATCCCACCCCACCTCAGTAGCCGGGAATTCTTCCAAATTGCCAAGGACCACCTGGCAACTGACGGCATCATGGCAATAAATATCATGACTTCCGGCTCACAAAATAGTCAGTATCAGCGGTTTTTATCTACATTACAAGAAGATTTTGCCCAGGTCTGGGATATCGGTCTTAATCGCTCGAGTAATCACCTGGTTCTGGCTTCAAATACTGACGAGCCATTAACCGACAGGCTTGCAGCAGCCGAGATCGACAACGAACTATCTAACTTAAGGTCTTATATCTACCAAAATATGGTCAGGCCGGATCCAATCCACGCCACTCTGATAACAGACGACCGCCCGCTGACGCAAATCCTCTACGACACTATGCTGTATCAATCTGAAATCTAAAAACGACCCATTTCGCCGGGTCGTTTTTTATTGGAGTTAAGCTTCTTCGCTCGCAGATTCTTTTTCATCAATCGCTTTGAGCAGGAGCCAGGTCCGAAAGAACCACCAGGCAAAACCACCTATCATCGTTGCGTAAACGAAGGAGAGGAAAAAATAGACTGGAAAGGTATTAAAAACTAAAACCGCGATGAATATGATGATGAAAAATATAAATCCTTCGAGAATATTGGTACTAAACGAGGGGCTCTTCCCAGCTTTGACCGCTGCAATCAAGCGACGCCGACCTTTGCTCCTCAGCCAACAGAATAACCCGATCATCGGCAACCCGATAACCGTTGCCAAAACGACGTACATATCAAGCCCGCTGTACCAGTATCGAACTAGTGGAAAACCAAACAAAGCTAATCCCAGCAGGGGCAGGATCAATAGAATTATGTGTTTTGCTTTCATATTTTATGGTAAATGTTTTTCTACTTCGGAAATGACATCTTCCGGCTTTATTTTGCCTTCATATTTTTCGCCGTTGATGTAGAAAGTAGGGGTAGCACTGACGCCGGAGCGATCACCACTATCCCGGTCATCCATTACTGCCTGCTGATACATACCGGAATCTAGCTCAGCGGTGAAACGACTGACGTCAAGCCCCAATTGAGTAGCTAATTTGATCAGCTTGTCGCGATCCAGTTCAGACTGATTCTGGAAAACTAAACTGGTCATTTCCCAGAACTTTCCCTGTGCACCAGCCGCTTCCGTGGCCTCTGCAGCTAGCTGAGCTTGCTTGTGCGAGCTTATCGGGAAATGACGAAATACTACCCGCACATCGTCAGGATGTTTTTCTGCCAACACCTCGACAATGTTTTCATGGGCATAGGCACAAGCCGGGCACTGGAAATCGCTGAAGGTTACAATCGTAACCCGTGGTTTATCCGGACCTTTGACCCAGTCTTCGTCGTTAATAGGATCTGCCAAAGCGGCGTCGTATACCAATTTGTCACTGATGTCAGCGGTTTGCTCGTTACCGTCCGTAAAAAAATAAGCACCTAAAGCCAAAACACCAACTAGGGCCGCCACAATTATAACCGGTATGATTAGATTTTTCGGCTTATAAGAAGACATTTTATTGCTTTAAGGCTTCATCAAATTCGGCTTTTTTGAAACCGAGCAACATCTTGGCATCATCGCCCTCACCAAAATAAGTTATCGGCACCCCCATTTGACCGCTGCGTTCCACAGCTTCGGCCGCAATTTTGGGATCAGATACATCTTTTTCTTCGTACTCAGCCCCGACTTGGTCCAAATACTGCTTGGCCATTTTGCAATAGCCGCACTGGGGAGAGGTGTAAATAACAATTTTCTTCATCAGATTTTGTTTAAGTCACTAGTTATTGTAACCAAAGTTCGATTTGATTTCAAGGATTTTACGGTCCGGTAGTCGGCAATGGCTCTGTTGGCGCAGTCGATTCGGGAGGAAGCTCTGTGGGTTCCTGGAAGCCCTCTGGTTTCTGATTCTGACAACCCGTTAGCAAGATACAAAAAAACAGCAGTAAAATGAAGATCGATAAATGTCTAGTTAGCTTACTGGGAATCTGCATTGCTTTGATTATCTAGCCTAATATCAGTTAATCTTTCGCCAATTGCCAACAAAATAGCCGCCACAATAAAAGGAGTTCCCATGAGCAGGCCCGGTATAAGATCATAGCGGCCAGAGGTAGTAGCGCTATAAGTTGAAAGCATTGCCCCGGCAAAAATCAGCAGCAAAATCCCAGCGTCTGGCGCCGCCCAACCAACAACTACCGAAACCCCGATTATCACCAGCAGCAGAATAAAAATTATCGGCGCTCCACCCGAACTTATCAGCCCTTCGGTAATCAAAAACCACCAAAAAAACACACCGGCGGCAGTCGCCAGTAATAAGCCAATTATAGAAATCCAATGGTATCTCATTATTAATTTTGAGTTTTCAGAAATGATTTGAATAACAGGGTGAAGATGAAAATGAGGAAACCGACCAGGACAATCACTGCCCCAGAAGGCAGATCCAAACCGTAGGAAATCAAGAGCCCGAAGAAAACTATTACCAAAACCAAGATGATGCTTCCCCGGATAAGACCACGGAAGGAACGCGCCCAGAGCTTACTGGTAGCCGGCGGAATTATCAGCAGGGCGCTGACTAGTATGACTCCAATCAGCTTAACCCCCAGCACAATAGCAATAGCCATTACTACATAAAGGAATATTGAAAGTGCCTGCACCTTGAATCCCTGCAATTGCGCCTGAACATTATCAAAAACTAACAAAGACAACCGGCGCCAGAGCAAAACCAGAGAAATCAAGGCAGCTAGAGAAATCAGGACTATCATGATCGCTTCTGTGGTTGTAACTGACAAGATGTTGCCAAACAAAAAGCTTATCAGATCAGGCTGATAAGATTGCTGAAAACTCAAAAGCAAAACACCTAAGGCCAGGCTAGCAGTAAAAAATATACCAATAACTGCGTCCGAAGACAGACGACTGCGTTTTTCCAGCCAATACATGGCCAGAGCTATGGCCACTGCGTAAATGATGGCAATGTACAAAGGCTCAATTCCCGCTAGCAAACCAATTGCAATACCGGCCAGAGAAGCATGTGCCACTCCGTCACCAAAAAAGGCCATTTTCTTGATAAGCACGAAAACTCCCAAGGCAGCCAACAGAACACCAATAAATAGACCGGTAATAAGTGCCCGCTGCATAAACGGCTGGGTGAAAGCTTCCAGAATATTTTCAATCATGGGGGTGGGCGTAAATGGTTCGGTGTTCGCCGTAAAGCTTTTTGATAACTTCCGGGGTTAGGGCTTCAGCCGGACGCCCCTGACAAACCAGTTCACGGTTTAGGCAAAGAACCTGGTCTGCCAGATGATTTACGATGTTAAATTCATGCGAAATCATCACAACGGTGGTTTTCTTTTCCCGGGTTATATCGCGTAGCACTTTGTGAATAGCGTTTTGTCCTTCAATATCAATACCACTGGCTGGTTCATCCAAAAGCAGAATTTGCGGCTCCTCCAACAACGCCCGAGCAATTAGCACCCGCTGTAACTGCCCGCCGGAAAGATCGCTGACTGGTTTAGTAAATATTTTGGCGACACCGACATCTTGGTAAAGCTTTTGATGTATACACTGATCAGTGAAACAACGAGGGGAAGATAATGACAAAAATTCTTGGACGGTAATCGGGATGGAACGATCAAAGCTAAATCGCTGCGGCACATAACCCAGGCGGGCCGGAGCTCCCGGTTGCCTTTTACCAAACAAGTTTATTTCGCCACTAAATGGTAACAATCCTGCCAGGGCTTTCAACAAAGTGGTCTTTCCGGAACCGTTTGGGCCAATGATCATTGTAATTGACCCCGGCATTATCTCAAAACTGACTCCCGAGACAACCGGCCGGGAATCATAGGAAATCTCAACATTCTTTGTACTAATAGCAGCTTCCATTTAGTTTTTTAGGTCTGACGGCTCTCTAACTCCTTTTTCGGTGATTATTTTGGTAACATACTTGGCCGACGTCACATCAAAAGCGATATTTTTAGCCGGCATCTTTTCATCAACTAATTCCGGATCCAGATAATCCCAGAACTCGACCTGGGACCTTTCTTCAATCGGTATCTGATCACCGCTCGTCAGAGCCAGATCGATTGTTGCCTCAACCGCTGCCACATAGAACGGGATATCGTGCTCGTGCGCCATCAAAGCCAATGGGTACGTCCCAATTTTGTTGGCTACATCGCCGTTGGCCGCAATCCGGTCAGCCCCGACTATGATGGCGTCAACTTTGCCTTGACCCAGAATCGAACCGCAGGCGTTGTCAGTCACGATGGTATAATCAATTCCAACTTGAGCTAGCTCCCAGGCAGTTAACCGAGCCCCCTGCAAACGAGGCCTGGTCTCGTCAACGAAAACATGCAGTTTTTTACCCTGGGTGAAAGCAGTATACATCGGCGCCGTAGCTGTGCCGTACCAGAGAGATGATAGTGAACCAGCATTACAGTGTGTCTGTAAGTTCATACCATCCTCAAGTAGCTGGGCGCCGTACTCTCCTAGCTTTACATTGTTGGCAATCTCTGAGGTGAATATCTTTTCCGCTTCGACAAAAACAGCTTCGGCTGCATCCCCGGTTGCCTGCTTAGCTGCGGTCAGCATCTTATTTACACCCCAGCTTAAGTTAACAGCGGTGGGACGGGCCTTGATCAGTTTTCCGGCTGCCTCCTCCAGATTCATTGGTGACTTGCGCGCTGCCAAAACCATGCCGGCAATACCGCAACCGCCGATTGCCTGGGCGCCACGGATATGCATTTCAGAAATAGCCCGAAAGCAATCATCAGCTGAGGTCAACTTCTCGCGCACCAGCTTTCGGGGCAAGTGACGCTGATCAATTATTACGGCGTGATCAGGAAATATTTCAATTGTCTTGGGCAGTTTTTGCCTCAAACTTTCTATATTGCTCATAGGAATCTATTAAGACACGTTTGGTTTCTTCGAAAGTAGCGCCAAAAGCAAAAACGCCGTGGTTTTTGGCGATTACGAATGGCATTGTCTTAGCCTTTTGCGAAACAATTTCAGCCAGTTCCATCGTCCCGTAAGACAAGACCGGTATGCAGCAAGGATCAGCTTCTATGCCCACCTTCTCGGCAATTTCCAGGGCGTGGGCATGAAAAACGAAATTTACGGTGGGGACATTTTGATAAATATAGAAGTGGGTACGACACTCTGAGCTGGGTAAATTATCGCCTTCATAAAAAACTCGCCCATCTCTCACATCGGTAACGCGGACAAAATCTTGGCCAGTTATTTTGTCAATCCAAACACCGGTTCTTTTAATTATAAAACCCTGGTCGGCTCGAAAACTGAAATTACCGCCATTACGATCCAGAAAACCATACTTAACATATGTCTCTTTGAGACTAACTAGTTTCTCGATATTTTTTCTTTCCGGTGCAGTGGGGGTAAAACTACCGACTTTCTCGGCTTCAAATTTTACCCCGCGGTAAGGTTCGGGCATTATGTTTTGAAGATAGAAGCTGGACCCTACAAACTTATTAGTGCATCTAAGGCGGTTTTTATGGCCGTTTTTTCTTTTTCCAAGAATTCGCCTTTTCCGGACACAGACTGCTCGGTGTATTTGCCGATTCCCTCTTCGATATCGACACCCTCGGCGCGATTTACCACCAGGAAAACACAGCCGGCCCTGATATTGCGGAGCCTCGCAACTGTCAAGACAGCCGCTGCCTCCATCTCTTGGGCAATGACGCCGTACCTTGACCACTCCTCTTTGCGTTCGGGAGTAGTACGGGCATAGAGAGAGTCAATCGTCAGGGACGTTCCGGTATGGAAATCAGCTTCATTAGCTTTGGCCGCTTCTTTCAAGGCTATAAAAACTTCAGGTGAGCCAGCCGCCGGAAACTCCGGTGGAACATAACCCTGGGTAGTTCCCTCGGCACTGACAACACTGTCCGGGATAGCCAAATCGCCAGCTTTTATCTGCGGTTGCATGCTCCCGCAAGATCCGACCCTGATTACAACCTTGACCCCGACCTTAATCATTTCTTCAATAGCGATAGCAGCCGAGGGGCCACCGATACCTGTGGACATCACTGCGATTTCCTTGCCCTGATATTCGCCCACAAGGCTCGTGAATTCGCGATTGGAAGCAACTTGGCGAGAGTTTTCCAGTAGGGCGCCGACACGCTCCACCCTAGCCGGATCACCAACAACAATTGCCAGCTCGGATAAATCACCTTTCTCACAAAGAATGTGTGGTTGTTTCATTTTTGGTATCCCTCGTTTATTTTTGCTGTTCTTGCTTTTCCTTCTCCATCAGTTCTTTGATCTTCTTTTCTTCCCATTGCTTGCTTTCCACCCGGCCGGAGGCAAAGACGGAGATGGCATGCCACATTACACCGATTCCCCAGAAGATTGTCACCCAGTAAAACCACCAGGTTCCCGGACTCGTCACCCAGTTAATGATAAAAAGCATAACGTTGACACCGGCGTAAGCAATCAGGTGTCCATAAAAATCTTTGAGTTCGCGCACTCTCTTTTTGGCGCGCTCATAACGCTCTTTTTCGTCTTGGTTTTCCATGAAATTGCGATTAGCTTTACTAAAATTTTAGCATAAAAAGAGGTTTTCCCCAAATGAATTTTTCCAAATGAAAGAGGCCAGACCGTGATGATCTGACCTCACCTGATTAGTCGTCCCGGGGGGATAGCAATGGGCCCAGGGGCTACCTGGATACGCCTATAGCCTCCGCTACACCTTCTGACTAATCCTCTGCGTCACCGCCTTATATGCAGTCAGCTTTGCTCTCACGTCTGCCTTTTTCAGGGCGGCAACCGGCTCGGTCGCGGGAGAGAGCCGGGAAACGTGATCGCCACAGTACTAAGGGTCTGCAGCTGACAACAAAATAGCTTGGTTAACAGAGTGGCCCGGATTCAGGAACCGATTCCTTTACCGGTAGCCGCTACCTCCCAGTTAAGCCTGTTCGGTATTGGCCAGGCCGACCCCCATTGGTTTCCTCCGCTCAGTGACTGCCACAGCAGCCGCTGACCAACCACTATTTAACCGGGGTCCGGCCGAACTTAGAACCAGAGCATCACCATACTGCCACGTTTCAAGTGAACAGTGTGGTGACCTTCCCTGCCTGCGAAACTGACCGCGGGAGCGGCGCCTACTGCCTGGTCACCATCAGTCAAAGACGACAGGTGGGCAGCAGCGGATCGGCTCCACTGGGCCAGGGCAAGCTCCGGGGGCGGAGGATGCTCCCGGAAGCTCGCCAGCTTCTTCAGAAACTGCATAAGTTCTTTCCTCCTGCTAAATGGTCTTGGTGAAGACCGCTTAGCAGGCGGAAGGATTTTAGCGGGGGCGGCTGTTCTGGACCAAGTCCATAATAGGCTCGCCCCCCTCTTTTGTTCCTGCTTCCTACTAGGCGCGACGATCTGCCGAAAAGTCAGTGACAATTCCGGGAGAAAAGCCGGCCGTTCCCGCAGGCCTCGCTGTGATTGAGGCGGGCGCTAGGGCCCTGACTCCGTTAAACCGGTTTCAGGTGGCGCCAGCGCCGCGGATCGCAGACGACCAGGTACTTCCCCGCGGCCGCCTTCAGAGTAAGCACCATGATGGTGGTACTCGTACTGCCAAGCAGGGACACAGTCTCCGGGGCAATAGCCTCCGGAACCGGCATCCTCTCGGGCAGCCAGGCGGTCAGCACGGGGACGACCAGGGTCGTCCAGAGCATGTATTCGATCACGGTCTCCTCCTTTGGCAGGCCTCTAAAACTAGAGAGCTATCAAAGAGGGAGAGTTGCGGGGACCTGGCCGAAACCAAGTCCCCGCGGTTCTTTCGTGATACGCGGACCGAACGATCCGCTACCTAGGTGAATCCGCTTGAATACTGCAAGCGGTCCTCCTTTTTCTCCCGCAATTTTACGCGGGAAACTGGCGGGCAATCCCGGGTGAGCACTACCCCTAGTCGAGATGGGGTCGAAGTGCTACACCCACAGGTCGTGGGATCCCGCAATTTTCATCGTAGAAAAAGGCTCGACATCAATTGTGGTAAAGGCCGCGCTGAGCCGACACGGTGCCACGGGACCCGAAGGGTCCCTCCACTGTCCAGCGCCAGGTTACCCTGGCTTGATCCCCGGACTCACGGTCGCCGGAGAGACGAAACTATACTAGCACAAATCAATACCATTGTCAAGAAAATAATCTGTCAGTACCCATTTTTTCGCTACAACAAGCGATTTTGGCAATCAAAAATACACCCTTCCGGTGTTTTTGATTTTGCGCTTTGGATTTTGATATTGCCTCCTCACTCGAAAGTAGTTGAATTTCATCCGCTTTCGAGTGAAGGGGCTGGGATTACCCGCCCGGGAGAGGGGCAATCTTGGAAGCAAAATTTGCTTCCAAAAGTGTCTCCCGGGGGGTAAGTACGGCTATCCTCCACTGAGCTGCCGGCTAACCGCAAACCGGTATTATTAGCCTAACACACGCCCATACAAATACCAGTGGAAAATGACTTGACTTTTCCATCAATGTGTGCTAGCTTGTAGATACCATGTGGGTTTAGCCAACCCACGACCGGTTCCGGCCGACCACCGGAACACACAGCCCCCGTCGCTCGACGGCGGGGGCTTTTTTCTTTTTTTTAGAAGAAACAGACTCAAACAAAACATGCTATAATCATAAAGTAACTGAAATTTGATGCCTGAAAAACGAACAACCGAAAATTGGTACAAAATTGACAGTGCTAAGATAGCTGCCCGGTTTGAGGTTTCCCCTACTGACGGCCTCACTAAGCAAGCAGCCAAAGCAAAACTAGCGGAATTAGGCCCTAACTCTCTTACCGAAAAAAAGAAAGAGCCACTGTTGATTGGTTTTTTGCGTCAATACAAAGACTACATGCGGATAGTTCTGCTGATTGCTGCCATCGGCAGCCTCGTGATCGGAAACCTCTCTACGGCTATAGTTCTTTTTATAATCACCGTTATCAATGCTATATCCGGGCTCAGCCAGGAGCGCAAGGCAGAAAAGAGTGTAGCGGCCCTGCAAAAAATGATGAATTTTACCGCCCGGGTGCGCCGGGACGGAAAAGTCACCGAAGTCCCGGTAGAAGAACTGGTGCCCGGCGACGTCGTCATTTTCGAAGCCGGTGACCGAGTACCGGCGGACGGACGCCTACTGGTGGCGGCCACCCTGGAAATTGAAGAGTCGGCCCTAACAGGTGAAAGTACACCGGTAGAAAAAACAACGGCGGCGATCGATCAAACAGAACTGCCGCTGGGAGACCGAACCAATATGGCCTACATGAATTCGAATGTAACTCGCGGCCGCGGTGAAATGGTAGTGACAGCCACCGGCATGAACACGGAGGTTGGCCACATCGCCGACATGATTCAGAAAACGAAGGAAGAAAAATCACCACTGCAGAAGCAGGTGGACGGGCTGACTGTTTTCATTGCAATTATGGCGGCGGTGGCTTTGGTCATCATAATTCTGGTTGGTCTCTTTTACGGCGCGAGTTTCAACCAACTTTATGTTCTGGGTATCGCTCTTGCCATCGCGGCTATCCCCACTGCCCTACCCATTGTGGTTACTACTATTCTGGGGATCGGCACCCGCGAGCTGGCTAAGCGCAAAGCCATTGTCAAAAAACTGCCGGCGGTAGAAACCCTCGGCTCCACCTCGGCGATTTGTTCAGACAAAACTGGCACCCTCACTCTGAATCAGATGACCGCTCGGGCACTCATTATTGCCGGTAAGCGGTATGAAATCACCGGCGAGGGATATGAAACCGATGGCAAGATCACCAGTGTCGCCGGAACCGGAGACGTATCTCTGGACCCCTACGTTTTGCCAATGGCGCTCTGCTCAGACGCCGAGATCAAGGAAGGCAAACTGGTTGGCGACCCGACTGAGGGGGCGCTGGTCACCCTGGCCGCCAAAGAGGGGCTAGACATAGATGAAATACGTCGCCAGTACCCCCGGGTTGCCGAAGTGCCGTTTGACTCGGAATACAAGTTTATGGCCACTTTTCATAAGATGAAGAATAGCCAGGACCAGGAAGTCATCCGCTGCTATATCAAAGGTGCTCCCGACGTCCTCCTAAAGAAGGCCAGAACTGTTCGCAATTTACAGGGTAAGGCAATCCCGCTGGACGAGGAATTGAGTCGCAAAGGAACTGAGGCAAACGACTTGCTGGGTGAACAAGGTATGCGCGTCATGGTTGTGGCTCAGAAAGATTTTGCGCCCGAAAGTTTTGATCCTAAGGCAGACCATTTTGAAGATATTAAAGAACTGACTTTGCTGGCCATGGTCGGCATAGTTGACCCGCCGCGCGCTGAGGCCAAAAAAGCCATCGCCGAGTGCAAATCAGCTGGCGTCCGCGTACGCATGATCACCGGTGATCACGCTGTCACAGCCGAAGCAATTGCCGAGCAGCTCGGCATTGAAGGAAGGGCTATAACCGGCGCGGAATTTGCCAAAATGAGCGACGAGCAAGCCGCCCGCGAGGTTAAGGATATCGGCGTAATCGCCCGGGTGGCACCGGAAGATAAGGTGAAATTGGTGAAAATCCTGCAGGCCAATGAAAATATCGTCGCCATGACCGGTGACGGCGTCAATGACGCGCCGGCTCTCAAAAAAGCGGACATTGGCGTGGCTATGGGGATAACCGGCACGGATGTTTCCAAAGAAGCAGCTGTCATGATTTTGACGGACGATAATTTTGCCACCATCGTCAAGGCGGTTCGCTACGGCCGCGTTTTGTATGACAACCTAATGAAGTATATTAGGTTCCAGATGGCCGGGCTTTTCTCTTTCATTCTGGCTTTTTTGGGAACCGCAATTTTTGGCATTGGCCTGGCTCTCTTCACCCCTTTCCAGATTCTGTTTGTCAACTATTTCATTCAGGGTCCGATTGGCATCACCTTCGTTTTTGACTCGGCGACCAAAGGCTTGATGGAAAAGAAACCACGCCCAGCGAATCAGAAAATCATGTCCAAGTCGCTGGCAATTCGCCTATTCGTAATTGGTGCCATCACCGCTACTTTCTCAGTGGCGGCCTACTATTGGGTTGAAACTACCACTGGCTCAATTCCAACTGCGCAAGCGGTGGCGATGGTGATGTTTTCTTTCTGCCACATTGCCTTTTCTCTGAATCTGCGCCAACCCCAAAAAAGCGTTTTTTGCAAAGAGACTTTTTCTAATCCCTGGCTTTTTCTTGCCTATGGCTGGATAGTGGTGGCAATGCTGCTCCTGACCTATGTGCCAGCCTTCCAACGTGTTTTTGATGCTCAGCCGCTGACTGGACAAATGTGGCTGGTGTGCGCTCTGGGCGGCTTGTCTTTCATAGTAGTTGGTGAAATTTTCCGACTAGTCCTGAAACTCCTGAAAGTCGGTGAAAACAATCAAGTAATGACATCCAAATAACGATTGACAAATATAAAAAATCTGCTAGGATAGCAGACAAAGATCGTAAAATCGGTACAAACCAGGAGGGAACAATGACAGAATTGAAGGAAGAAACGAAACAGAAAATGATCGAGGTCGTTGCCGAAGCCTTCGGCAACCGCTGCAGCCTTTGCGGCAGCTACTTCGATGAGGGAAACATCTGCAATAACGGTCACGAGCTGGGAGAAACCTACATCGTACCGCAATAGCAGAAACTGCCTTCAAACTACTAGGCGCCGACATCTTACTCGGCGCCTTTCTTATTATCGAAAGCTTTCTACTTAGAGCCAACCCGCCAGGGCAAAATACATGACTAGTAAAACGGCCAACCCGATCATTACAAACACGATTATGACATGTCCGCGCTTGCGCTTTTCATCTGCGTGGAATTGGCTAAAATCAGTACCGTAAACCGCGGCCACAAAAGAAAGCACAAACAGGATAGTCGTGAAGATGGTCAAAAACTTGAGCAGGTTATTGGTATCATGACCATAAATGGAGATGTAGAAATTGACCATGTCCGAAGTGATGTTGCTGAAAGTCTCGATAATGTTACCCAGATAATCAACATTCTCGTAAGTGATGCCATAATAATCTTTGATCTCGGGAGAAATTAAGGGGTAATCATAATTAGCCAGGCTGTAGATAATTTCGCGCATGGGAATGATTATCTGCCGCCCGATAGTCACTTCCCGCTTGATGGTATAAATGCTTTCCAGCAATTCCTCGTTCGGTGAATCGATAAGTTTCTTCTCAATAACATTGACCTGCTCGTTCATGGCGTCAATTGCCGGAAAATAGCTATCGACAATGGTGTCCACCAGGGCAAATCCTAAATAATCGCTACCCTTCTCGGGAATGTTGCCTCTTTTTTCAACTAGCCGATCGTAGACTGAACTGAAATCATTATCATCACTTTCCTGGAAAGAAATGACATAATCTTTGCCTAGAACCAGGCTGATCTGCTCCAGCTTGGCAGCATCAATAGCAAAATCTTTGTTAAGCATTTCTAGGCTCAGGAATATATAATCGTTGCTGTCTTCCATGTGAGGAAGTCGGGTAGTATTGGCGATATCCTGCTGAACAGAAGGTGATAGGCCAAAAACCTCGCCGAATTCTTCGATCACTGTTTCATCATGTACTCCGTTAACATCAATCCAGGTGACATAACCTTCTTCAACAAAGGCCTGGGCATCAGCAGCTGTCGCTACAACCGCCTCGTCAAAAGAGTTGCCATTGTACTTAATCACCTTAATCACAACTGGTTCTGTGCTGGAGTCACCTATGTACTGAACCTCCTCGGGTATACCGGCCCCGTCATCTCCGCGGAACAACTCCAGCTCTGGTAAGCCGGTGGGATCGGATGTTTGGGCATCGGCTCTGGGCAAAGCCATAGCAAAAAACATGGCCATCACGATAATCACCAAGCCGGTCAATGTCAGTAAATTTCTATTTTTCATATTTGAGTTTTATATTGTATACATCAATTATAACATAACAGAAGATTCATCAAAACAAAAAACGCTTAAATAAGCGCTGATTTGCCTTTTTATTGCCTACACTACTTAGTAACTGCGAATATCTGCCCGTGCCCGGGAACAATGTAGTCAGCTATCTCCAGGATCTTTTCCCGACTTTGCCGCGTAAGTTTTTCATCCTTCCCACCGTATGGATCCTTCCTAAACAGCAAACTCTCTCTGTCGTGTTCCTGTTTCTCGTTGTCTGCCCACCAAAAAAGGTCAGAGGCAATCGCCACCTTGCCATACTTTTTTGTATCAACTATTGGTGTTGCCTGGCACGGGTCGTGGCCGGGAGTTTTTATAATCTTGATATTGGTGCCAGGAATTCTACCTTTGTGCCTTTCCAGCCGTCCGTTCCAGGAATAAACTTTGCTTTCGTCAATCACTTTGGCTTTGTCAAAAATTCCCGCCAACAAGATATGGTCGGAATGAGAATGGGTCAAAAAAACGAAGTCAATATCAGAAACAGACAATCCTTCTTCTTTGAGAGCCTTTAGCAACTTGGCTCTATCCATACCGGGGTCGACAATGATATTCAAG
>CAZLGC010000009.1:0-28679 GCA_964559275.1 uncultured Candidatus Saccharibacteria bacterium | reverse complement strand
CCACTCTCTTCGGGGTCGGTACCGGCGGCGCTCCGACGATGAGGGTGTAGGCAGTGATCAAAACCACGGCTAAGATAGCGATGATAATTATCCATTCCAGCATAGGGATTTATTGTAACACGGGCAAATAAGGAATACTACTGTATCAAAAAACCGCTATCGCGGTTTTTGTTGCTAAAGCAAGGTTGAATCTCCGGGTGGTTTCATTCCCAGGTGAGCATAAGCATGTTTAGTAACCTCTCTCCCCTTCGGCGTGCGGTGCAGGAAACCGATTTGCATCAAATATGGCTCGTAAACATCTTCGATAGTATCCGCTTCTTCGGAAATGGTGGCGGAGATGGCCTTGACTCCGACCGGTCCGCCGTTGAATTTGTTGATAATGGCATCCAAGATTTTGCGGTCGGTTTCATCCAATCCCAGTTTGTCAACGGCCAAAGCGTTTAGGGCTTGCTTAGTTATGTCAAGATTGATGACACCCTGGTTTTTCACTTCGGCAAAGTCACGCACGCGTTTCAGCAGCCGGTTGGCAATGCGCGGTGTACGCCGGGCACAACGGGCAATCTCCTCGGCGCTAGTTTGGTCCAATTTCACGTTAAGTATCTGCGCCGATTGCTCGACAATCTTCTGAATCTCATTATTTTCGTAAAAGTCCAGACGGTAGGTGGCGCCAAATCGATCGCGCAGAGGTGAGGATAGTAAAGCCATGCGGGTGGTGGCGCCAATTACGGTAAAGCGCGGCAGATCCAACCGCAGTGATTTAGCCGCCGGACCTTTGCCGACCATAATATCGAGAGCGTAATCCTCCATCGCCGGGTAGAGCACCTCTTCGATGGTCTTGTTTAAGCGGTGCATTTCATCAATGAAAAGAATGTCACCTTCCTCAAGGTTCGTCAGCAGTGAAGCTAGATCGCCGGAACGCTCGATTGCCGGGCCGGCGGTTATTTTCAAGTTTGCTTCCATCATGTTGGCAATAATGGAAGCGAGGGTAGTTTTACCGATACCGGGAGGGCCGTAGAGCAAAACATGTTCAATGGACTCCTCTCTTTTTTTGGCGGCTTCGATAAATATATCTAAGTTCTCTTTGATTCTTTCCTGGCCGATGAAATTATCCAGTTTCTGGGGGCGGAGCTTCTTATCCAAAGACAAATCTTCCTGTCGGCAGGATTTGCTCACAACTCGGTTTTCTTGGGACTCTATCATTAGGTCGTTGGTGTATCATCGGTTGGCGGAGGTGGGCATTCAGTGTTTACACCACAGTCAACTGTCCAAAGGTTATCGCCAAAATTTGTTCCCAGAGTGGCTGTGACCACAGCGGCCACGATAACCCAGGCGGTGAAAACAATAATGAGGCCGATGATTCCGCCAGTCAGTGTCTTCTTACCCTGGGTGCGCAGATTTTCATTTCCGGCGGAAACCATAATCATGACGCCGCCAACAATTATCATCAAAACGACGATGGGTACGGCCAGGGAAATGGCGACGTTCTTGATATTTGAAATCAGAACCGCAAAAGCACAAACATCGCAGGGATTGTTTATCGTTTGTAAAACGGTAATAGCTTGGGCTGGTAGACTAACCGCTAAGATTGTCAGTAATGAGAAAATTAACAGGGACCTTTTGATCAATTTGGACATATTTTTATTTTTAATCTTCATTGTATTGTAGCAGAAAATAGAGAAAAAGTAACCTAAGGCAGCGGGATTGAGTAAAGCTTCCGATTCAGGCGATTTAGGAAATAGAGCGTATCTTCACTGGCGTTAGGAAACGGACTGGTGACACGAAAAGGCTCGTCGGTGATTACCCCTGTCAATTGTTCCTTATTGCCTGATTCAAGATCGTAGACAAAAATCAAATCTTGCCCCTGCCCGGTATAAAAATCAGAAGACAGAGCACAAACCATATGTTGACTGTCATCCAGCCAGGTACATTTATTCAGGAAAGTCTCGATAGTGAGATCGCTGACAGACTCACCCTCGGGGTCAACAAAACTGATGGCGGGGATTGGCTCTCCCGATGACCTTATATCAGTCTTCTCGACAGCGATTACCTCTCCGTCAGGGGAGTAGGATAATCCGGAAACACTTCCCCAGTCCGCTAGATTTTCGATATCACCGGTATCGGCATTGACTCGGCTGACAGAACTTCCGGAAACATCTGTGACTTCACCGGATAGATAAATATAGTTATCAGGTGACCATTCGTAGAAAATTATCAGCCCCGACTCAGGGCCGGTGAAAAGAGACAATGATAGCAGGTTGCGGTAGTCTTGTCCCTGGTCATTGGAAATTGCCATGATATTTTCGTTTGTCTCAATGTCATTGTATTGATAAGCAAAGCTGTCACTGTCTGCAGAGAATATCCCGTTTCTGACATTCGGATTTAGCTCGTAGGTTTCCCCGGCGGCGCTAATGATTCGTGGACCGCTGTTATCGGAGATGAAAGCTTTTCTTTTATCCGGGGCCCAGACAATATCAGCGCATTCGCAAGCTTGGTTAGAAATATTTCTGATTTTATCCCCGGCCAGGGAATATTCAGTCAGTTTATCGTCATTCAAAGACAGCGCATAAATTCCTTGTCCGCTGGGAGCCAGCACCGGAGAATAAATCTCCTCATCAATGACAGCATTTGGATCAGGGTAAGGGTTATCTGTCGCCGGGCGAGATTCCAGGTCAGCCGTTTTCATATCATCGGAAGCAAATCTTCCCGGGGCGGGATTAGCCAGGGGCAGCTGGGAACCGGGCTCGTTGCCAGGTTCAGGTGTGACCGGAGTTTCATCCGGTTGCAGCCATAAAAATAGCACTACCCCAGCGGCAACGGCGGTAATCGCAATTATTATTACAGTGATTTTGTTTCGTCGACTCATGGTTTAGTTTTGTTGATCTTCTGCCGGCGGGCGCCAGTATCGGTCCCATCGCTTAGTTTCTTCAGTAACACACTGGTTGCTAGTACAGTTCTGACTTTCATAGCTGCCGCGGGGGTCACCCGCCGCACCCTGGCAGTCCGGGCAGCTCGGGTATAGGCGACCGCACTTGCCGGCGCAGGCGGTATTGGAACCATCGTCATTCATGACCTTGGAGTGAATGGTAGTGCTGGAACTAGTCATAACCCCTACGTGCGAGGCAAAATCAACGCCGATGTCACCGGCTTGGGGGCTGGTTACTCTTTCCCAGCCGTGTCGCTGTAACCATTCTTCCAGACCAGCCACGCTGGTATTGAAAGCGCCGGTGCAACCAGTCTCGACCAGAACTGAGGAAACAAAGTGGGCACAATGGCAAGGTCCCCAACAGGTGCCAATGTGCGCCCGGGCTTTTTCGGCCGAGCCAGAACCACAGCCGGCCGGATTCGGTTCTGGTTCAGGGCCGGCATATTCCTCGCAAGTTGTATCCTCCGGACAAGTGATGGTCCAGATATTGGTGTCAAAAGACAGGCCTAGGGTGGCGGTTAAGACAGCAGTTACAATTATCCAAGCCAGGAAAACTATGCAAAGGCCGATGATTCCACCAGTGACCGTCTTCTTACCTTGCTCGCGTAATTGTTGGTTACCGGCAGAGACAGTGATCAGGATGCCACCAACGACAATAAAAAGGGCGGCCAAAGGCTCGCCGATCAGGATAACAAGATTTTTAATATTACCTATTAACTTGGCAAATTCACATACGTCGCAGGGGTTCGGGCTCAGATCATCTAACAAACCAGCCGCGGCCGGGAATGACAGTGCAGCACCAGCTAAGATTATTAGCAGAACACCGATAATTTGGGCTCGGCGCTTCATAATTATTGCCAGTTTTTGTTTTGGAGAGCGTTCTCAGCAGCCTTAGTCTGAGCTGATTGCTTACTCGGACCTTCGCCGATTCCGACCTGATCCTTGCCGATGAAAGCACCTACCTTGAAGTGTTTGTCGTGATCAGGTCCGCTTTCATCCAAGACTTCGTAGGTTGGAGTAACACCGGTTTCGTCCTGAGACTTTTCTTGAAAGCTGCTTTTGGGATCAACAAAAAGCTTACCTTCAATAATACCCGGAAGTTCCGTAAGCAAGTTTTCCTGAATGAACTTTTGAGCGCCGTCGTAACCGGTTTCCAGATAGATAGCTCCGATTACAGCCTCAAAGCAATTGGCCAAGATCAGGTCTCGGGCCCGGCCGGTATCTTTGCTTTCGCCGCGGCTAAGATAAAGGTAGTCCTCGAAGCCGAGTCTTTTGGCAATTTCCGAAATCATGCGACCGTTGACCAGGCTGGAGCGCCAGTTGGTCAGTTCCCCCTCTGGGTTGGGGTAATTCAAATACAAATGCTCTGTTACAACCAGTTCCATGACAGCGTCACCCAAAAATTCCAGCCGCTCGTTGTGATCCAGCGGACAGCTGCGGTTTTCGTTGAGATAAGAGCGGTGGATGAATGCTTGCTTGAGGAGGTCGGGCTTGGTAAACGACACACCGAGTCTTTCCTCGAGCTTTTTGAAATCTTTTTCTTCCATAAAATTGGCCTCAGGCCAATTAGTCACTAGCTATTAGGTTCCGCTAACTTCTAGAGACTAGTTGGCTTAATCCTTGGTTAATTCTTTGTCTTCGGAGGCTTCTTTGGAATCCATTTTTTTGTAAATTGTTCCCAAAACGCCGTTGACAAACTTTCCCGAAGACTCTCCCCCGAATTTCTTGGCAAGCTCGATAGCTTCATTGATTGCCACTTTCGGGGGAATATCGTTAGAATACTTGAGTTCAAAAATACCTACCCGCAGAATATTGCGGTCGATCAGGGTTATCTGGTTGAGCGGCCATTCCGGAGCGGATTCTTCGATCAGTTTATTTATTTCCGGTAAATTTTGCTTAATCCCGGAGATAATAGTGTGAACGAAGGTTGTGTCTTCCAGGCCGGCCCCGAATTTTTCGATAGTCGTTTCCAGAATGTTGTCCAGCTCGGAATCAGGACGATTATTAAAATCCCACTCATAAAGTGTTTGTAAGGCTATCGTGCGGGAGAGATGGCGGGAAGCCATATTTTTGATTCTAGGATTCTAATAATCTTAAAATCTATTTTCCCTTAGCGCGGTCTTTGCGGGCCTTCTTTTTGGCCTCGGCTTTGGCTTTTTTAGCTTCTATTTTAAGAACGTCACGTCCTTTGTAATAACCGCAGCTAGGGCAGACTTGGTGCGGCGGAGTCGGCTCTTGGCACTGTGGGCATTTGGCTAACTTGGCAGCTGTCAGTCCGTGATGCGAACGGCGTCGGTTGCGACGAGCAGATGGAGTTTTTTTCTTTGGTACAGCCATTTTCGAATTTGTAATTAAGAATCTGTCCCCTAATGTAACAGCAAAAACCTGATTTGGCAAGTTTTAGTTGAAATAAAATACAGGAATAAAATAAGACTATTCCTGTATTTTTATTCTATATAACAGTAATACTGGCCAGTTTATCGTCCGAAGGCAGACGCATTACCCGCACACCTTGGGTGGCACGACCGAGGAGGGAGATATCTTTGAGGTGAATGCGAATCACCTGACCCTTTTTGGAGATGGCCAAAAGGTCGTCCTCCTGCTTAGATTCGGGTAAAACCCGCATGGCTACCAGTTTACCGGTTTTATTTGTTATCTTAGCTGTCTTAATGCCGGAACCGCCCCGTCCCTGGACTTTGTATTCTTTAAGATAGGAACGTTTACCGTAACCGTTTTCTGACAAGTTTAGAATCAGAGTTTTACCAGCTTGTTCATCTTTGGCTAGTGTCGACATGCCGATAACATAGTCACCTCCCTTGAGACGCACACCCCTGACACCAGCGGCTGTTCTTCCCATTGCCCGGACTTTGTTGCCCTCGAACCTGATAGCCTGTCCGTTAGCAGTCGCAATTATTACATGAGAATTTCCGCTGGTTGCCGTCACCCAGCGTAATTCATCGCCATCATTAAGTTTGATAGCAATCAATCCGGATTGCCTGATATTTGCAAAGTTCTCGTTAGCAACTCTCTTTACTTTACCGCGCCTGGTTACCATCACCAGGTGGGTACAACTACTGTCTTTGTCTAGAGACAGCATCGCGGTAATTTTTTCTTCTGGACCCAGTTGTAGGAAATTGACAATTGCTTGTCCCTTGGCTTGCCGTTTAGCTTCCGGAATCTCATAGGCCTTGGTGCGGAAAACTCTCCCTTTATTGGTGAAGAAAAGAATATCGTTGTGAGTCATGGTCCAGGAAGCAAAGTCGATGATGTCCTCTTCCTTTATAGTCATGCCTTTAACGCCCTTGCCGCCGCGCCCTTGAGCTTTGTAAGCTTTGGCCGGCATGCGCTTGACGTAGCCGCCTTTGGTCAGAGTAATGACAGTATCCTCGTTCGCAACCAGGTCCTCCTCGCTGAATTCACCGGCCTTCTGTTTGAAAACCTTGGTACGGCGCTCGTCCCCGAATTTTTCCTTCATTTCCTCAACCTCTTTTTTGACTATGGACATAACCTTGCGCCGGCTTTTGAGAATAGCTTCCAGTTTGGCAATGAGCTCTTTCTTTTCCTTGAGCTCGTCCTCAACTTTCTGGCGTTCCAGGCCGGCTAGTGTCTGCAGTTTCATTTCCAGAATGGCAGTGGCCTGCTTGCCGCTCAATTTGAACTTGGTACGCAGATTTTTATGAGCCAGCTCCTTAGTCCGTGAACTCTTGATAGTTTTGATAACAGCATCAATATTATCCAGGGCTTTTTTCAGACCTTCCAGAATATGTGCTCTTTCCTTGGCTTGCTTAAGTTCGTATTTAGTGCGTCGGGTAACAACCTCTTCGCGGTGCTTCAGAAATTCTTCCAGAAGTTCTTTCAGGGATAGCACGCGGGGCTGGATTCCGTCTACCAGGGCCAGCATATTGAAATGGAAAGAGGTCTGCAGCTCTGTTAACTGGTAGAGCTTGTTGAGAACCTTTTTCGGGAAAGCGTCGCGTTTCAGCTCGATTACTATGCGGACATCGGCCTCGCGGCCGGATTCATCGCGAATATCCTTGATACCGACAATCTTTTTATCTTTAACAAGATCGGCAATCTTGGTTATGAGATCAGCCTTGTTTACCTGGTAAGGTAGCTCGTTGACAATGATTCTGAACCCTCCTTTTCCTTCCTGGATATTGGCTAGGCCGCGCAGGACAATACTACCTTTGCCGGTAGCGTAGGCCTGCTTGATGGCTTCCTGATCAAAAATCTGTCCGCCGGTTGGGAAATCCGGTCCAGTTACGAACTGCATCAGCTCGTCTACCTCGGCGTCGGGATTATCTGCTAGGTGAATAGCAGCATCGGCCACCTCGGTTAAATTGTGCGGCGGAATACTGGTTGCCATACCAACCGCGATGCCCAGAGATCCATTCATCAGTAGCTGCGGAACTCGGGCCGGTAGCACCGAAGGTTCTTGGCGAGTACCATCGTAATTATCTTGGAAATCTACAGTTTCTTTGTCCAGGTCGCCGAGCATGGCCTCCGCCATCGCCTGCATCCGAGCTTCCGTGTAGCGCATGTGAGCCGGAGAGTCGCCGTCAATGGAACCGTAGTTGCCTTGTCCGTCTACTAATTGGTAGCGCATCGAAAAATCCTGGGCCATGCGGACCATCGTATCGTAAACTGCCATGTCGCCGTGCGGATGATATTTACCTAGAACCTCACCGACGATTCGGGCCGATTTTTTGTAGGAAGTATTGTGCCGTATCCCCATTTTGTCCATGGCATACAAAATCTTGCGGTGGACCGGTTTGAGTCCGTCGCGGACATCAGGCAGCGCGCGCGCCACAATAACGCTCATGGAATAATCCAGGAACGCGTTCTTCATTTCGTCTGTTATTTCTCGTGTTTTGGTGACAGCTTTCGCCATATTCTAAAGATTTATTTTATTCTGATTCTTCTACTGTGCCTGCTTCCGGTTCCGGGACGGCCGGTTCTACCGATTCGTCTTCTATCCGAAAAATGTAATTCCAGTCAGTATTTTCCAAGCTTTCAGCGGCGCTGGCTTCCAGGTTTAGCCAGGAAGCTGAGCCAATTTCAAAACCGGTTACTGGCTCATCACTTTCTAGATTAAAGGCGATATCAATTTCTTTTTGTAAACCCGAGCCGAGCACAACTTCGCGAGGCGATCCGACTTCTGTCATACCCTGGTATACCCGGAATGATCTGAGCTGAACGTCATTTTCGGAGTTGTTGATAATTGCCAGGCTGACAATTCCTACGCCCTGGTCTTTCTCCCAGCCGAGCATGGTTACGCCAACGCTGTTCTTCTCCGTGCTGGAGGCGGCTAATTCTTCAACAAGATTTTGCTCAATCTCCTCGGCGGCTTCATCTTTGGCGGTATTGTATTCGTCGATACTCTCCTTGGTGCCTTCTTTGATATCCTTGCCGGCTTGTACTATTTCCCGGAGATCTTCGCTAGCCTCCACATCAACTTCCGGCCACTTCCACTCTTTGGCAAAGACAATGCTGATTAAGGTAACAATTATAACCGCCACAATTGCACCAACCCAAACAAATCTTTTACGGTAGCTGAGAGGTTTAGCCCTTAATTTTTCGAGCCATTTCATAATTATACAGGTGACAATATTTTAACCTCGGTTTTTTCTACGCTCAGGTCTTTCTTCTTAATCAGTAGTTTATTCTCCGGCCGGACATCCTTGGCTCCCATTTCGCGCAGGAAACCGGAGGCATCGCTTAGTTTCGGCTTCAGGCCGGGGAGTTTGAAGTGCATGGGAATTACCAGGCTAGGCTCAATTTGCTTAACTATCTCCACGGCTTTCTTACTGTCAATAACATCTTGATTCCCCACCGGCACCATCATAATGTCGACACCGTCAATACGACTTTCCAGCTTATCATCAAGAACGTGACCGATATCGCCCAAATGACAGATCCTGATTCCATCCATTTCAATTGTGAAAACGATATTCACACCTCGTTCTGTTCCGCCTTTACCATCCCGGTGTGACCACAAACCTCGTGTTAAGACTCCCTTGGCTTCATATTCACCGGGTGTGTCAAAAACCAAAGGATTATCCTTGATGCCGCTGGCGTCATAGTCCTCGCTGCTGATAGTAACAATGTTAGCGCTGGTTCGGGGTGGCTTAATCCCCAACTCCTTACCAAAAGGATCTGTCATCAGCGTGACATCTTTGGTAACTAGTTTGAAGCAGTTTTGACCGTGCCAGTAGATATGCATGAGATAATTTTTACAACAAAAAATAATAAAATACGCGAGGTATTGTCACTTGAGTACTACTTAGACTAGCAATTTCAGGGGTAGTTGTAAAGGGAAAAAACGGGTCTATTTGTTTGACTTTTAGGCTAATCCAGTGTATTTTTTAGGGTTGAATAACAGTAATACACATGAACAGGAGGGTATTGATGAAAAGTAAAAATTTAGGGGCTCAGGGCAAAAGGTGTATCTCGACTTCTTGTTGGAGCATGCTGGCGCTTCTGTTTCTGCTTGTGCTGGTAAGTGCTTACACGATTGTCACTTCGGATTCGTATTCCCCGCCTATTGATTACCAGCAATGGAAATCAGCGATCCAAGAGATGTTTTCGGGGGAGGATTTATGCTTCCTGACCTGGAGCTGCGGTCTGGGGTTCAATCCCTACCATGTCTATGTTTACCGCGGCGGACCGGGCCAGGTTCCAGACCTTTTCAACCTGGATGAGTTCTCCTTTGGCTGTGATGGGGATTTGATAGCTCAGGCTGAATTCACAAGCCTCGATCAATTTCTGAGCGGTTATCATCTGGGAAGATTGGCCGACAATGAATCGGACCTGGTGGAAACAACAACGGAGATGCTCAGGGAAAGGTTGTCACAGTAGTTATTTAGCTGCTGCGACAGGCCGTCGGGATTTCCCGCCGGCTTCTTTTTTTGCTTGTCAAGAACTGGTTTTATGATACAATATCCTTACATTTCCCCTCCGAATATAGCGGCGGGGTGGGAATGCTATAAACCGCTTAAATATCGCTATTTTTGATTACATATGACTAAAGAAGAAGATACCACTAAGTCTCCGGCGCCGACCGTAATGGACGAGCTGCTGGAGCAGTCAGACACAGACGTTCCCAGCGAGGGTGATGTTATCACCGGCAAAGTCACCAGCGTTTCCAAAAACGAAGTCATTGTTGACCTCGGTAATTTTGGTACCGGAGTTGTTCGCGGCAAGGAATGGTTTGATGTTATGGATATGTACGTTGATCTCGAGCCGGGTGACGAGGTGGAAGCTTCCATTACCGACTTGGAGAATGAGAACGGACAAGTTGACCTGTCTCTCAAGAAGGCTGGTATGGAAAAGGCCTGGGACGAAGTCAAACGCCTCAAGGAGAACGACGAAGCTTTTGCCGTTTTTGTTCAGGAAGCCAATAAAGGTGGCTTGATTGCCAATATCCGTGGCATCCAAGCATTCTTGCCGGTGTCGCAGCTTAATAGTGAACACTATCCTCGTGTTGAGGGCGGTGACAAGAATCTCATTTTAGACAAGCTGAAGAAACTTGTTAATACCGAGCTGACGGTCAAAGTTCTAGATTATGACGTTGAGGATGAAAAACTGATTATTTCCGAAAAAGAAGCGGAAGCGGAGAAGAAAGCTGAGGCCATCAAGCAATTCAAGGTAGGTGATATTATCGAGGGCGAGGTCACCGGCGTAGTTGACTTCGGGGCTTTTGTTCGCTTCGGCGAAAAAGAAGATCTGGAAGGCCTGATTCATATTTCGGAGTTAGCTTGGAAGCGGATTGATCATCCTCGCGACATTATCAAAGTTAATGATAAGATCAAAGTTAAAATCATTGCGATTGATGGTGCCCGAATTTCCTTGTCTCTTAAGGCATTACAGGAAGATCCATGGCTCAAATCTGCCAAGGCTTACGAAGTCGGCCAGGAAATTGGTGGCAAGGTAACGAAGGTGACCCCTTTTGGTGCTTTCGTGCAGCTCGATAAGGATATTCACGGCTTAGCTCATGTTTCCGAGCTTTCCAAATCAGGTAAGAGCCCGGAAGATATCCTAAGTGCCGGCGAAGAGCGGAAATTCAAGATACTTTCCATAGAGCCAGAAGAGCATCGTTTGGGGCTTAGTTTGCTGGAAGAAGGCGAGGCGGTGAAATCGGAAGCTGATTCGGAAAAACCTGCCAAGCCGAAGGCGGAGGCGAAAACGGCCAAGAAGGAAGAGAAGAAAAAAGAAGACGAGCCAGAGAAGCCGAAAAAGAAAAAGGCGGCTAAGAAGACTACTAAGAAAGCAACGAAATCAAAGGATAAGAAATAATCCTACAGCCCCGTCACACCTGGCGGGGCTTTGGAAATATGCTGACCAAAGTTCGCAAAACAATCGAGAAACAGAAACTGCTGGGACCAGACAGTCGTGTGGTTGTTGCAGTTTCAGGTGGCCCGGATTCTGTTACTTTGCTTTCAGCTCTGAATAATTTATACCCCGGGGCGGAATTAGTAGTGGCCCACGTCAATTACCAAAGCCGAGGTCAAGATTCTGAGGCCGATGAGGCTTTTACCCGGCGATTGGCAGAGCAGCTAAAATTGCCGATTCTTGTCAAAAAAATCCGCTTAGATAAAGACAAAGCGGGCTTCGAGGCTAGAGCCCGAGAAGTCCGTTATCATTTCTTCGAAGAGGTGAGGCAAAAAGAAAAAGCAGATGTCATTGCGGTCGCTCACCACAGCGATGACGTTGTGGAAACGATGTTACTGAACCTCCGGCGCGGCGCCGGGCCACGAGGACTGGCCGGAATGCCTTACCGGCGAGGAGATATCGTGCGGCCGCTATTGGATGTTACCCGTTCAGAAATCGAAAGTTATCTGGCGGCAAAGCGTTTATCTTATCGGGAAGACAAATCGAATCAGGATACCCGGTATCGCCGCAATTGGGTGCGTCATAAACTTTTGCCCCGATTGCGTCGGGAAAATTATCCCGACATTGACTGGCAATTGCGTGAGTTGGCGGCGAAGTTCCTCTTACTGGCTGATGCGGTTGAAGCAGAAGCCGCGCGGCGTAAAAAAAGCCTGGAAATTGTTCCCGGCGAGTATCAATTAGTCTCTTTTCTGGCGCTTTCTCCTCTGCTCCAGGGCGAGATTATCCGCGAACTGCTGGGGAAAATGGATATTTCCCGCCGTCACGTTGCCGAAGTTATTAAACTTCTGGAAAGCTCAGAATCAGGTAAGTACAAAGAGTTCAAGGGTGTAGTAATTGAGAAACAGAAGGATCGTTTTCTGGTGCAGCGACGGAGTCAGTAGAATTCACAGGAAACCTCTTGACAATTTTGCTGTTTCGTGTAAAATACTAGCACATTCCTCTTCGAATCTCGCCCGCGCGTCACGGTGCCCCTCCTCATCGTTGACTGCTGTGGGCGGGATCCGGGGAGGAATCTTTATTTAACGCAAAATGTAGAACGCAAAAAGTAGAGACGAGTTTTTTCATTTTACGTTTTGAATTTTGCGCTTTGCGTTTATATATTACTTGATTTCTTTTTCTGAATAAGGCAAAATAAAGAAAGCTGACTAACATTTTTCATGGCCAACGGAAATATGCCGCCTCGTCCCCCGTCAGGGGGGCCGCCACGGCGCAACAACATGATTAGAAGCATAGTTATAGCTATAGCCGTATTTATTGCTATTGCTGCTATTTTCGCTTTGTTTAGCGATCCGATGTCCGGTGATGCCGAGGAGGTAGCCTTTAGTGTCATCGTAGACCGGGTTAATGAGGAGCAGGTTGAGAGGATCGAGGTTGTCAAAGATCAGGTAGTTGCCAAGATAAAAGATGAAGATACTGAAATTGTAGCGCTGCGTGAGCTGGGTGTACCGGTTACTGAGTCGTTGACCCAGGCCGGAGCTGATCCAGAAAAACTGGAAAAGGTAGAGCTCTCTATCCGCGATACTTCCGGAGGAGATTTCTTCATTAATACTATTTTGCCTTTCCTGTTGCCGGTGCTGCTTTTCATCGGTCTGATCTGGTTCATGGTTCGTTCAGTTCAGGGTGGCAGCAACAAGGCTCTTTCTTTCGGTCAATCCAAAGCTCGCCGTTCCGACGGGCGAGATCGTAAAAAAAGAATTACTTTCAAGGATGTAGCCGGGGTTAAAGAGGCTAAGCAAGAACTTCACGAAGTAGTTGAATTCCTGAAGGAACCGGCTAAATTTGCTAAATTAGGGGCCGAAATTCCCCATGGTGTGCTTCTGATGGGTCCACCGGGTACCGGTAAAACGCTGCTGGCTAGAGCGGTTGCCGGCGAGGCTAATGTTCCCTTTTTCCATATCTCCGGATCCGAATTCGTAGAAATGTTTGTCGGTGTCGGTGCCTCTAGAGTGCGCGATCTTTTTAAAAAAGCCAAGCGGGAAGCACCGGCGATTATATTTGTCGATGAAATTGACGCCGTCGGTCGCCAACGTGGCGCAGGTTTAGGTGGTTCACATGACGAGCGTGAGCAGACACTAAACCAAATCCTGGTTGAAATGGACGGTTTCGATACTGACACCAACGTAATCGTTATGGCGGCTACTAACCGGCCGGATGTTTTGGATCCGGCGCTACTGCGCCCGGGGCGCTTTGACCGACGAGTGGTTCTGGACGAACCGGATATCAATGATCGCGAACAAATTCTGAAAATACACGCCCGCAAAAAGCCACTGGCCAAGGAAGTTGACCTGCGCCAGATTGCTCAGCGTACTCCCGGTTTCTCCGGGGCTGACCTGGAAAATGTGCTTAACGAAGCAGCTATTTTAGCTGCCCGGCAGGATCAAAAAGAAATTTCAATGAAAGATTGCCGCGAAGCCATCGAGAAAGTTATGTTAGGACCAGAGCGCAAGAGTCATGTGCTAACACCGGAAGAGAAGAAGATTACCGCTTATCACGAAGCCGGGCACGCTCTGGTTTCTCATATTCTCCCCAAGGCTGATCCGGTTCACAAAGTTTCAATTGTCTCCCGTGGCCACGCCGCCGGCTACACCATGAATCTGCCGGAAGAAGATAAGCATCTTCATTCCAAGGGTGAGTTTGAAGACGACATGGCAACATTGCTGGCCGGCTATGCTACCGAGAAGAAGATATTCACCGATTTAACTTCTGGTGCGGCTAACGATCTTAAACGCGCTACCAAATTAGCTCGCAAACTAGTGACGGAATACGGTATGAGTGATGCCGTGGGCCCGGTTTCATACGCGAATCGCGATGAATTGATTTTCCTGGGGAAAGAATTCGGTGACGCCCGGGAATACAGCGAACAAATGGCGGCCAAAATTGATAGCGAAGTAGCGAAATTCCTGGAAGAGGCCTATCAAAAAGCCAGTACGGTTTTGGATGAAAATAATGATAAATTAGAAGCTATTGCCAAGGAACTACTAGAGAAAGAAACCTTGGAGAAAGAAGACTTTGAGAAAATTGTCGGGAAGAAAATAAACGATAAATCAGATCAGGAGAAGCCAGAATTTATCCCTGAAAATTCTGATTAATTGATTCTAAATAGGAAAAACCCCTTTCACTCCAAAGAGTGAGAGGGGTTTTAGTTTGGTTATCGTGGCGCGGTAATCCAGTTGAAGTTGATTGAGGGGTCGTCGTACGGAATGCGTTGCTCGTCAGGGTCGCTGGCATTGTAAGGCCGGGAAGTCAGATAACAAAGCGTTGCTGGCTTGTTACCCAGAACCCGGTAACCGTGTGCTACCCCGACGGGAATCGTGATTCGTACACGATTGTGCTCGCCGGCACAAATGACCTGGGTGGTTCCTGCAGTGGGTGATCCGGGACGCCGGTCGAACAGGACGACCTGGGCGCTTCCGGTCACAAAGAACCAGGTGTCCACTTGATGCTGATGCCAGTGGAAAGCCTTGATTACACCCGGGTGGGCCAAGGTAAAAGTGAATTGCCCGAACTCTGTGAAGTCAGGAGCATCTGCCCGCTGGACTTCTGTCAGGAAACCACGGTCATCGTGGTGCAGTTTCAAGGGATCAATCTTGACGCCTTCGATTTTACCGATTTCACCAGTCATCTAATCCTCCTTTGGCGGTTGCGTTTCTATTCATAATTACACTGCGAGCATCTTGTGTCAACTACAAAATCCCATTCAGGTGGGATTTTGTGGCATATTTTTATTGGAAAGGATCGTAGGGAATAGCCGGTGGAGTGGCAAAATTTTGGGTTCGATTTTCTTCCGCAGCTAATACTTCATTCAATTTCTCTTCGTTGACGGTCATCGGCGGGACAGTGCCGTTGTCGGCGATCTGCTCTAGTTTCTGAGTGGTGTCCCAGTATACCCAAAAAGTCCAGGCAAAAACGGCGATAACGGCAATAAAAACCGCCCACTGGATAAGCTTAGCTTGGTCTTTTGGTGCGGAAAAGGAAAGAGAAAGATCCATATTAGGAAGAGAGAGGGATTATTAACGTATAATCAGCGGTTACCGAGGTGCCGGTAATCTGTGGCCCTGAGTCTTCTTCGACGCCTTCATTTATAGTTACACTTTTGTCTATCTTGATGTCGGGAACATTTACAACTGTCGGCATGTTTTCGATCTTTTTCAGAGCTCCAAGGAGTTGCGGGAAATTGCCAGTCAGTCTTAGTTTTAACTCCACAGTGTCTTGTTCCGGCTCCGGCTGACTTGGATCTTTTTGGTCGGGTGCTTTTTGGGCAGCAGGATTATCCTTATCATCTTCTCCGGCTACAGATAGCTGGTATTCGGCACCGCTCTCGCCGGCAATCGTCTCTAGCTCTTCAATTAATTTGATCAGGTTTTCTTCAGTCACCAAGTTATCTGACAGATTCTGGGTTACCTGGTCATATCTATCAATATCATCTTCAACTGCAAGACCGCGCTGCTGTTCAAGCTGCTTGATTTCCCCTTTCTGGTTTTGGATTGTATTTATTCCAGAGTCAATATGTTGTAGGGACGGCCAAATCCAAAACCAACCAGCTAGAGCTGCTAAACCGGCGATAATGGCGACAAGTATCCAGATAGATTGCTTCTTAGTTGCCTTGGGCATCAGATGTATGTAAGGAATCTTTTTTAAGTGTCACTGTCATATCAAAAGGTACGCTTTCCTTTTCGATAATGTTTGACAAGGGAGCGTCCAGAGACTCGGTGAAATCCATGCCTTCCAGGGTATCTTGAAAATCAATCAATTGTTGCCGGGTCTGGGCTTGGCCGGAGATTTTCAAGGTCATCTCTTCGCTGTCACCTATGAGCTCGTTTAGAATTATTCCGCCTGGCGTAACGGCCAGAAGTTTCTCTATTAGCGGTGTCCATTGGGGTTGGTTCGCAATCAATTTAGCCTGTGTGTTGACAGCCTGATTAAGCTGGTTGATTTTTTCCTGGGCTTGTCCCTCGGCGCTTTCCTGGACAGAAGCCTGCATACTGGCCAGCTGGCGGCTGGTGGCATCCTGCTTAATATCAATCAATTGCTGCATGGCCCAGAAGAATCCTGATACTGCTACCAGGGTTACTATCACGAGGATAAATGCAAAAACCACTGTGCGGAAGAGTTTCTCCGTTCGCAGGAACTTCCTTTCACTTTCCGGTAGTAGGTTGGTTTCTAACATTTCTAGATAGTAAAGTTTAAGCCACGCTCAGCTAGGCCGATAACCGTAGTAAAACTGAGGGAGTCAGTGCTGGAAATAGGTGGTATCTCCTTAGCGTTGGCTGGGTATATGTTAGCCCAGGGATTAGCCAGCTGGGTTCTGATCCCTAGGTTTTTGGTCATGAACGAATCGACGCCATTAAGCCTGGCTGTTCCGCCGCAGAGCAGGACGGTGTTGATCTGGCTGTTTTTGTCTTCTGTGTCAGCGTGGTCTTCGTAGTAGCGGATGGTATTTTTGGTTTCGGTGACGATTTTACCGAGAACTTCTTCGATAGCTTGGTATATTTTAGCCGGCTGCTTCGTCTGATCCAACCCTTCTTTTATTTTTGCCTTTTCCGCTTCGGTGAATGAGTAGCCGGTATGGCGAACTATGTTTTTGGAGATATCGACTCCGGCCAGAGCCAGACTGGATGTAAATCGGATGATACCATTTGAAACAATTGTCAATCCGGTTCGATTAGTCCCGATATCTACGAAGATAACATTTCTTTTAGCCAACTCCGGGCTCAGGCAGCTGCGCACAGTAGAAATAGATTCAATTTCCATGGCAACTGGTTGTAGGCCTGACAGCTTTAGCACTTGAATTATCGGTGTGATGGTATCTTTTGGTGAAGCTGTCAGGAAAATTTTCCAAGGACGCGATTTCTCCTCCGGTTTTTTGGATGTCAGGGAAAAACCTTTTTGTTTGGGCTTATCCTCAACACTTTCGTCGATAAGTTGCCAGTCAATTTCAACCTGATCAATGGAAAGCGGGATATGCTGTTCAGCTTCCCACTTTACCGCTTCTGCAACTTCTGATTTCTTCATAGCTGGCAGCTCAAACATGCGGATGAAAGATTTGGATTCCGGGAGTGAGGTGATTACATAAGGGATATTGATAGCATGCGGCTTGGCTTTGACTAGGGCTCGCTTGATTATCTCGGCTAGCTTTTCAGAATCTTTGATTTCATCTTTAACAACGATACCACGGGGAAAAATCTCAGCATTAAAAGACTCTGGGCGGATTAGTTTGCCCTTGTTTTGCATCAGCATTACTTTTACCGAGGAGTCGCTGATGTCTAGACCGAAAGCTCTGAGTTGTTTGCCAGTGATAGGCATTACAGTTCTTGCCAATTAAGCATTTCAAATGCTCCCCAGGTTGGCCAGTGGGGTGGTGGGTCATAAATTAAATTAGCATCAAAGTGATAATGGGTTTCTTCGTAGCCGGAAACTACATGATCCTGCCAGACTTTCTTGAAATAGCCGGCTTCGTTGAAAATCAAGCTTCCGTAGATATCCAGGCGGTCCAGGATTATACTGTTATTAGTATCGCGGTAGATCTTCCCTTTCTGGGCGAACATAGCGGCATAGATAATTGTTTGTTCGGGTAGCCAGCGGCCGACCTCGATGTCTTGTTGGGCGATTAGACCAAAAGCATCGATACCTGTGCCGTTAGCATATTCTATATTATCATTTATAACGATATTAACATTGCCGGTATCCACGGGAAATTCTGCGGCAGCAATAGTTAGACGTCCATCAACAACTCCGTCTATCCAAAGATCGTCTTCAACAAAGATTACCCCGTTGTCAGGATATTGTATTACCGAGGGGTCATAATCCTCTTCGTGGCTAATGCCGTTTTGTGAGGCCGTTCTGACCACACGAACTTGCACTTCGCCTCCCTCTAGTAAAGTTAGATGATACCCTTTACGGCCGGAAGGCGGAAGAGCAGTATTATCTCCTTCGGCAATCGTTTTTAATGCGTCAAAGTCGGAGAGGTAATTTGCAAATACAATTTCTGGATTAGGGTAAACCCAAAGGTCTTGGGGCCCCCCAATGCCCCAAACTCCATCTTTGATCTCTGGCGGGGAACAACCGTGAAAGGGCTGGCACCAGTAAGTTTGGCGGGCGCTTTCCACTGTGGAATAGTTGGTCCCATCAAAACGGATTCCGCCATTGGAGAAAACGCTACCATAAGTGTAAGATGTTTCACCGAAGGCCATATTACTATTAGCCAGAAAAAGATACTCAGAAAGTGATGGAATCCCCAATTGTGCCTCGATGGTGCGGGTATACCCCGGATTGGAATCAAGCCAACCGGTGGAGCGGACGGTAACGATACCGGAACCGGTAACAGGCTCATCGATATAAAGTTCATACTGTCCTATAACTCCTCCTGTAGGATCCGTGAATTCATGCTGGTACGGGCCGTGGGTCGCCTGTTCTGGGCAAGGTTCCTGCCCATCGCAATAACCCTCATTATCATGAGCTAGCACCCATTGGTAATGATGAATGCCAGCCTCGGCAATTTCAAAAGCTCGTTCCCTGTCTTCCTCCGCGACGGCAGACTTTTGCAGGACATTCACATATTGCAGTAAACCAACAACGATAATAAGGAATACTCCCGTAAAAACGATTGCCATGATGAGAATGCTGCCTTTTTGACTCATTGGGTTGCTAGGTTTCTTACATTTACTAAAGTATCGACAATGTATTGCCCGGTTTCATCTCCGGGGGTTGTATCTACAACCAGATAAAGCCGAATGATTCTGACATTAGGCTCTACCACAGGATCCATGGGTGGTTCAGACCCGGAATAGGTGTCAGTGTAATAGGAAAATATCGGGGTAGCCCCGTTAGCAACATTGCGCGTAATTACTTCAGCGACTTCTTGTCCGGGGGGATACACTTCAGCTGTAGCCTGGGGTTCAGTTACCCCTCTATATAATATATTGCTATCGACATAATAGCGAACTTGTTCTATATCTCCGTCGTAGTCATAGTCAGTGTACACTGTCAGGGTCTGACTCCCGGCACCGGCTATGGGAAACGCTCCGTTCTCACCTTCGGTAGCTCCCCTGATTTCTCTTTTCATTTGATCTACAGCTCTCTGGGCTTCGCCAAAACTCTGGCCCTCGGTAAGAGTCCGGGATTGAAAGCGGTAATTATCAACGACGAAAACAGCTAAGGCACTTGAAATGATAGCAATGATGCCGATAGTGACAACTAACTCTACTAGCGTGAATCCTTTTTCTGGAACCCTTGTCATTTAGCTGGGGTTAAGTGTGATTTCTGGCTGGAGTTGACCGGTTACCTCAATTGTTCCTGAATCTTGGACAAAACCAGGTTTAGTCACAGTATAATTGTATGTTTTGTTCTCAAGCTCTCTAAAGAATTCCTGGCCGAAACTTGTAGTTGGCCTGGTTTCATCATAGTCAACACCGTCCCAAACCCTGATATCAGCACCTTCTATAAGGTTTCCGAAATCATCGCGGATAGTGAACAGCAAATTGTAAGGCGTGTATGTATCCAAATAGATATTCAGGGTACTAATGGTTCCGGAATTAATTTGCATGGTCGTAACCGGGTCGGGGGATGTTCCTGGATATTCAAATGCGGCAACAGAGTATTGGGTTTCGCTGCCGCCATTCAGGGCAAAATAGTAATAATCACTTTCGATATCATTCATGTCGAGTACACCTTCGGCGTTTGTAAATTTGGTCTGTTGGTATTTGTAAACCGGCACGGGCGGATCATCTCCGGAAGTGCCTAGTATTTTTCTCAGGCCCGTCACTTCAAAGGAAACATCGCCAATCGGATTGCCGGTAGCTGATTCCACGGTATTAACAGTCAGGTCACTTAGTTCATCAATGTACAGAGTAACTTCCGTCAACTCCCCGGCAATTATACTTTTGTCAGGGTTAGTAGGATCAAGTTCGGCAGTAGCAGCAGAGGTATAGTCAGTACCATAGTCTGATTTGGTAGCTTCTACGTGGTAGTTATTGTAACTAGGGTCCAGCAGAGGCTCTATCAGAACACCTTCGCCATTTGTAAATCCTTCAATATACACCGCTGGATCATCACGGCTGATAACGATCGAGGCAGCACCGACCCCAACATTGTCGTCATTTAGAACTGTTATTTGCATTACACCGGTTCCCTCCCCGGTTTCAACTGTATTTGTGGAAAAATCACTGATCAGAACAGATGGATTACCGCAGGCAAGGGATCCTGTCCAGCAAACTTCAACGCGGGCCCGTTTGTAATCGGCGCTGTAAGGATCAGTTGGAAAAGTGTCATCGTAAGGGTCATCAACATAAGAGATATAGGTGTTGATCTCATAGTCAATATTATCAACAGTTTTTGTTTGTGAAGCCGGAATAGGCCCGGCGGGATTACCGTCAATAACACCGACGACGCTGTAGGGCATGTTCCTCAAGATTTCCATTTGCTCATTAGCGAGGTTGGTGGCAACGGTTTTTCGCCTGCTGATTTCAACAGCATCTATGACAACGTTTATGGAAAAGTAGAAAGCGGTTGCGATGATGGCAAAAACAGCCACACCAACAACTACCTCTACCAGGGAAACACCTTTTTGATTTTTGCTAAAATCAGCCATTACAATTGACCTGAAAGTGAATAGATTGGACCAATTATTGAAACTGCGAGCAGGGCAACCCCGCCTCCTAATACTAACATCAGAATCGGCTCAATGATAGAGGAAACATTCTCCAGCTCCTGAGCCACATCTTCTTCGTAAAAATCAGCCAATTCCGTCAGGACCTCGTCCAAAGTACCGGTTTCCTCGCCGACGTTCATAATTTGGGTGACAATCGGCGGGAAAATATCTTCATAACCGGCAAAAGATTGGCTGATGGCAGTACCGGTTTTGACGACTTTGGAGGAGTTTATGACCGCTTCGTGATATTTCTCATTGCCTAGGGTCTCGGCCACAATTTGCAAGGAGTCTACTATCGGGACACCACTTTTTAGCAGTGAAGAGAAAGTTCGGCAGAATCTGGCAATATTCACTTTCTTAATGATGCCGCCGATTTTGGGAATCTTCAGGCCGACTGAGCTCATCCCTTTCTTCCCAGAATTGGATCTGAGTAGGAATATTATAATAGCAATGAGCACGCCAGTTCCGATTACCAGCCAAAGCCAGTTAGCCTGCATAAACTTACTCCCGCTGATCAGAAGTCGGGTTGTGAGGGGTAAGTCCCCACCGAGTCCTTCAAAAACATCAACCAGTTTTGGTAGCACGTAGACTACCAGCATGATGCCGATACCGACCATCGTCAGTAGGATAACAGCCGGGTAATACATCGCGCCTTTCACTTTGCGTGTCAGGTCATAAGTCTTTTTCATCTGCACGGCCAATTCTCTTAGAACTTTGCTCAGATTACCTGACTTCTCTCCCAGTTTGACCATACTGACATAAACCGGCGGGAAAATTTTCGGATAAGCATTGAGTGATTCGGCGAAACTACTTCCCTGCTCGACTCTTTTTTGAATTGTTGTAATAACCTCAGCAAAATACTTCTTTCCGGACTGTTGAGACAGAACCCGCAGAGCCTTAGCCAGTGAAAGCCCGGCATCCAGCATGACCCCCAGGTGTTGGGTAAAGAGAATCTTCTGGATCATCGGCACGCCGCCAAGTTCCATAGACAGCACACTTTTCTTTTTCTTACCTTCTTCTCCTTTAGAAACTGCACTTGTCAGCAGTAGCCCTTGCTCACGCAACATCAAAGCCAGCGCATGCTCATCGGGTGCGTTCATTTCACCGGCCTTCTCCTGGCCGGTCTTGTCTCGGGCTGTATATTTGAAAAGCGGCATTGTTCGCTACTACTCCTTCGTAACTCTCAGCACTTCTTCAATGGTCGTGACCCCGGTAGAAGCTTTGATGAAACCGTCTTGCTCCATGGTTATCATGCCCTCGGCCGTAGCTTGTTTATATAGATCGTCTGTCGAGGCTCGTCCGGCAATGAGGTCCCTGATCGTGTCGGTGACCTCCAAAACCTCATAGATGCCGATTCTGCCCTTGTAACCTTCGTTGTTGCATTGGCTGCAACCTTTTCCGCGGTAGAATTTGAGATTTTCCAAGGTGGTTTTTTCGGAAACTACTCTCTCTTTCTTCATAACCTCCAGAATTTTATCAGTATCAAATTCTTTTTTCAACGTGGCTAAGAAATCAGCATCCGGCTTAAAACTTTCAACGCAATTAGAGCAGACACGGCGCAGCAGACGTTGGCCAACTACGGTGTTGACTGTCGAAGCGGCCAAGAAAGGCTGAACCCCCATATCTAGCAATCGCGGCAAGGTGCCGGCAGCATTGTTCGTATGCAGGGTAGAAAGAACGATGTGTCCAGTGAGAGCTGCGTGCACGGCAATCTCCGCGGTTTCGCTGTCCCGGATCTCCCCGACCATCAGAATGTCCGGATCCTGGCGGAGCAGCGAGCGCAGTCCCTCGGCAAAGGTCAGACCGATGTTAGCCCGGATCTGGGTTTGATTAACTCGCGGCATTCGGTACTCAATTGGATCCTCGACAGTGGCGATATTTACCTCCGGTTTGTTCAGAATATGCAGGACAGCGTAGAGAGTAGTCGTCTTCCCCGAACCAGTCGGGCCAGTAGCCAGGATCATGCCATTGGGCCGGTCGATATTTCGTTTGATAGTTTCCAGGGCTGAGTGCTGAAAACCGAGCTGTTCCAGGGTTAATATCTTTTGTTCCTCGTGTAGAATGCGCATCACGATCTTCTCTCCGTCTAGAACTGGAATGATTGAGACACGGAAAGAAACTCGGTAATCTTCCGTTTCTTTTTTGAAGCGTCCATCCTGAGGGAGACGATGCTCGTCAATTTTCAGGTTTGATAAAACTTTTATGCGAGCAACGATGCCAGGCTGCACTTCCTTAGGCAGATTTACGATATCATGGAGAATTCCATCAATTCGATAGCGGACAGCGACATCTTCTTCCATCGGCTCAATGTGAATATCGGAAGCATCCTGCAAAACGGCATAGTCAAGAAGTGTGTCTACGATGCGAATTATTGGTAGGTCCTGGGCCGCCTCCTCGCTGCTCATGTCTGTTCTGGCAACCTTGGCATCTGCCAGTATTTCCGCAAATTTGGATTTTACGCTTTGCCGGTAGAGTTTGATTATACTTTCGATATCTTTCGGGTTGGCGTAATAAGGAATTACCCGTAGGTTGGTCTTTTTCTTCAACCCTTCAATTGTTTCCAGGTCTCCGGGATCAACCATAGCAACATGCAGCTCCCGGGGTGTTTTTTCAAAAGCGACAACCTTGTGTTTTTTAACTAGCGGTTCGGGGATAATCAGCAGAACATCCTTCGGTATCTTTAATTGGTTCAGATCAACAGCCTTGACGCCATAAATTTTGGCAATTTCTTCTGTTAATTGTTCTTCGGAAAGGATTTTCTTGTTCAGAACCAAAGTATCCAGGCCAATATTACTTTTATCAGCCTCGCTTATTAGTGTTTTTAAAGCCGGCTTGGTGACAACGCCATCGGCTACTAGTTGCTCGCCTAATTTTTGATCGTTGACTGGCATTATGAAGTAACTATTTCCTTAATTTTTTTGGTTATCTCTTCCAGGGAATGATCGGTCTTTACTAGATAGTCGACCACCCCGAACTGCTTGACCTCTTTTATAGTTTTGTCACTGCCGGAATTGGAAACTACCAGGACCGGTATTTTTTTCAGCTTCGGATCCTTGTCCCGGGCAGCCAGGATCTCCAAGCCGTTCATTGTCGGCAGCCAGATATCCAGCACCACGAAATCAGGCTCTTTTTTCTTCATCTGTTCTAGGCCTTCGCGACCATCGGCTGAAGTCAGGACTTCGAAGTTAGCCGTAGATAATTCCGCATTTAGGGCATAGAGCAGGGCGGTTTCATCTTCAATTATTAGTACTCGCTTTTTTGCCATATTTATATATCTTAATTAGTTTTGGTTAGTTCAAGAGGCAGAGATAATTTGAAGGTCGTTCCTTTTTTGGTAACGCTGGAAACTGCCAGCTTACCTCCGTGTAGGTCGACAATGTTTTTGGCTATATAAAGGCCTAAGCCGGTTCCTTTGGTATTCATTTGGGTAATATTCTTGCCCCGGTAGAACTTCGTGAAAAGCTTGGCTTGTTCTTCTTTCGGAATGCCAACTCCCGTATCGATAACTTCGACTATTGCCTCACTCGGATTATTAGCCGGTTCGTAGCTAAGGCGAATCTCAACACGACCATGTCCGGGCGTGTATTTGATAGCATTGTCAACCAGATTCGTAATCACCAGTTTTATTGCCTCGGGATCAAAACTGAATTTGATATCGTGCTCTGGTAGACTCTTCTTCAATTCAATGTTGTGCTTTTCCGCCAGGGGTTCGTAGTGAGAAAAGATTTTGTCTATTATCTGTGGCAGTGAACCGCGGGTAAATTCGGGTTTGACCCGCCCCTGTTCAATCTTGGAAACATCCAGGAGGTCACGGACTACCTCTATCATCTCTTCGTTGGCACCGATGGCCTGCTCCAGGATTTTTATTTGTTCTGCCCCAAGTTCACCCAGTTGCTGTTTATTCAAAACTTCCAAATTCCATTTGATTGTCGACAAAGGAGTTTTTAACTGATGCGAAGCAATTGAAATAAAGTCAGATTTTATTTCATCAAGTTCCTTGTCGCGGGTGATATCATGCAAAACCTTTATGAATCCGATTATTTTATCCTCGTCATCTTGAACTGTGGAAGTTTGGACCTTGATGAATCTTTTTACTGGTTTTAGTAAGGCGAACTCTTCCACAAATACTTTGTTGGGAATCCTTTCATGATTGGTCGGACACCAGTGGGCTACTTTGAAGAACTGTTTTTTGTCCTGATCACTGATTTCTTTGCGCACGTCAATTCCCAAAACGCTATCTTCCTTCACGCCCAGATACTCCTGAGCCCGAGGGTTAACCAGCGCGACTCGGCAACAGCTATCAAGCATAATCAGACCATCTGAAAGATATTTGATAATGGCTTCCGTTTTAGCTTTTTCAAATTCGGCGCGTCGCTTGGCTCTGCCCAGGCGCTGGATCCCGTTGGAAACTGAATAGCTGAGAACGAGGAAGATCATACTGGATCCGATAACAGCTATGGCTACCAGCTCAACCGACAAATAGACCCGGGAAATGAAATAAGTAACCATCATGACTGCAATCGTCACCAGTCCCATTATCGTAAAAACAAAACTCGGGCACTCCCAAATAGGCAGCCTCTCAGCGGCGCAAGTTTTGAAAAGCTTGTCGTAAGCTTGGCTCATGTATTTAAAATAGCGGCGGGCTAGTCATTTCGGACGGTATTTCCAGATCCATAACTTTTAAAATTGTGGGGGCAACATTGCCTAGGGCACCTTCATTTAGTTTCAAGTTCTTCAATTTCTGATCTCCCCCAATGATGACAAAAGGAACCGGGTTAGTGGTATGTTTACGTAAAACTTCTTTTGTTTTGAGGTCGATCATCTCCTCGCAGTTGCCGTGGTCAGCCGTTATCAAGGCGTTGCCATCCTTCTTGGTAATTGCGGAAACAACGTCGCGAACTTTGAAATCGATGAATTCCAAAGCCTTGATGGCTGCTTTTAAGTCACCAGTATGACCAACCATGTCGGGGTTGGCGTAGTTAACCAGGATGAAATCAGACGAGCCTTTTTTAATATCTGCCAAAATTTCCTTGGTAACTTCTTCGGCGCTCATGCGAGGATTATCAGCATAACTGCGGTCTCGTTTGGAGGGCACCATGATTCGCTTTTCTTTTTCGTACTGAATTGAAGAGCCGCCGTGAAAGAAATAAGCAACGTGCGAAAACTTTTCCTCTTCGGCAATGTACAGCTGTGGTATATTGACGATTCGTCCCAGTGTTTCCGGCAGTGAATTGACGATCCTGTTTTCCAAAAAGGCAATCGCCATCGGTAGGTCATCGCCGAAGTTTGTCATGCCGACAAAATTCAGGTTCTGGATCTGCGGACCGCGATCGAAAAACTCGAATTCGTCCAGTACAAAAGGTTTAGAGAGCTGCCTGGTTCGGTCAGATCGCAGGTTGAAGAAGACAAAGGCATCTCCGGCTTCCACTAGGGCTTTGGGAACATAAGAATCAGAAATAACTGTTGGCTCAATCATGTCGTCATTGAGATCGTATTGGTAGGCCCGCTCGACGGCAGCCTCGGCAGTTTTCTCGTAAGGGCCGATTCCGTGGACCATGGCGTGGTAAGCCCGGGCAGTGCGATCATAGTTGTGAGCCCGGTCCATGGCGTAGTAACGGCCACTGACAGTTACAATCTGCCCGCAACCGACTTTTTTTATTTTGTCTTTAACTTGCTTGATGTAATCCAAGGCGCTGCGGCGAGCGACATCGATACCGTCCGTAATAGCGTGGATATAAACCTTTTTAATGTTCTCCTTGCAGCACATATCAAGTAAGGCAAACAGAAAGCGGATATCGCTGTGAACCAAGCCGTCGCTGATCATGCCGACTAAATGCAGCTTGGATCCATGCTGTTTGACGTGGCTCATGGCGGTGAGCAGAGTTGGGTTGGCAAAAAAAGCGCCGGAGTCAATGGCTTCGTTTACAGTTTTCACATCCTGCGGCACTACCCGGCCGGCTCCCATGTTCAAGTGCCCGACTTCAGAGTTGCCCATAATCTCTGGCGGTAAACCGACATGCTCACAACAAGTTTCGATGCGCGTAGTCGGAAAATCAGCCTGGACTTTGTCTAGGAAAGGGGTCTTGGATAGATAGACGGCATTTCCCTCTTTTTGCTCCGAGATTCCCCAGCCGTCTAGAATGATATGGATTGTAGGTTTTTTGTTTTTTGACAAAGATTTCTGATAACGCAAAACTTTCCCCACCCGTTGTCTAGTTTTGGGGGTACTTTGTATTCATTTTCCTTTAAATTATAACATAAATAAGGGGTTTGGAAAAGGGGAAAAGTTAATCCAGCCCGTACTTCGTTATAACCAAAAACCCGCCCTGTGCGGACGGGTTTTTTGGCTCTTTATAACGAAACCTGAGACGAGTAGTGCTGGAGATTATCCAGCTGGCTTTCGGAGAGGGCGGCTGCTTTTTCAGCGGCTTCCGCCATCAGTTCTCTAGAGAAGGTGACACTTTCTCCTATCGCCAGCCAGCTACTGCTGGTGTGGTTCTGCAGATAGTCTTCCATATAGATGCGCTGTTCGGCAGAGAATTCACCGGCCAGGTCGCCATTATTGATTGCGTTCGTGATAGCATGTCTAGCTAAGGTGGTGACGCTGTCTCCGGACTCGGCAGTCTCGGTGTAACCTGATTCATCGACAACAGATTCGGCTACAACTTCGACTTCCTCGATTTCTGCCACAGTCTCTTCGACTTCCATAACCTCTTCTTCAACCACCTCCACCTCTTCCGGCTCAATTACCGGCTCAGCTTCGACTTCCTCAGCTTCGGCTTCTTCTTCCGCTTCTTCGGCGCGGATTTCTTCGCTGCGATCTAGGGCATCCGCCACAGCTTCGTCAACTTCTTCTCTGAAACTATCGGAAGCTTCGGTGATGGTTTCACTGAGTTCATCACGGGCTGTTTCCAGATCGGTCTTAGCCTCGTCAACGGCTTCGCGGAGATCTTCTTCGGCGTCTTCGCTGCCAGCAACTTCTTCCTTGAGGTCACTGACCGCTTCGTCGGCTGTTTCTTTGGCTTCTTCTAGGCTTTCTTTGGCTTTCTCTAGCTCAGAATTGGTTGTGTCGAGGGCCTCATCTTTGGCCTCGTCAACCGCTTCGTTCAGCTGCGATTCGGTATCGGCCAATTTATTATCAAGGTCAGAAATAGCCTCATCGAAATCCTGTTGGACTTCGTCAGCAATTGCCACCGCGGCACCGTCAAAATCCGATTTCATATCGGCAATTGGGTCGCCGGTTTCTTCTGTCTCAGTGGCTTCTTCCGTTTGTGTTTCTTCCTGAGCATCCTCTGCTACCGGTTCTTCTGTCTGCTCATCAGAGTTCTTGGCGAAAACCCAGATGACAATGATGGCAACGACAATGACGATTATGGTGGAGATAACTCGGCCCTTGCGGGACGGTTCCATATCCATCGCCTCAGTTTCGAAAGGATCTTCTTCGTTATCGTTTGTATTTTCGTTTTTGACTTCAAAGTCATCATCGAAATCGTCCTTGTCTTCGATCTCATCAGTAGATTTGTCTACCGGTTCATCAAAGTCATCCTCCTGGTTGTTGTCGTCTGATGACTCAAAGTTGAAATCTTTTTCCCTCCGTTCTCGGCGTCGCTTTTTTTTGCGGTTTTTCCGTGACATAAGAATTTAGAAAAACCAGCCAGGGCGATTTAAAACCACATCCAGCAAAACTAGATGGGCTAGCCCGGCTGGTACTTATTAGTG
>CAZLGC010000008.1:9292-32028 GCA_964559275.1 uncultured Candidatus Saccharibacteria bacterium | reverse complement strand
TTAATTAGCCGGGGTTAACGGATCATACCCACCGTCAATTTCGACTTTGTCGGAATAACCGTCATTATCAGTATCAGCTGAATTTGGGTTGGTCCCATACTCTTCAACCTCTTTGATATCAGGAATACCGTCTTTGTCCGCATCCATTTTAGTATCAACCTTATCAGTTTCCACCTTCTGCTCTTTAGTGGTTACCACGTCTCCTAACAAATATTTATTTACAGCAAAGGCGGCACTACTCAAAAGCAGGGCTACCCCGACAATAGCTAAAACAATTGCTAAAACTAGATAAAATTTTCGCACTTTTTGTTTTCTACTGTTTGATCGGCATTACAACGTAAGTATACTCCTTACTGCCACTCGGGCGCAACACACCCGGCCCAGAAGAACCGTTGGTGTCAAATCTTACTTCTTCCGACTTGATACCGGCTAAGCCGTCAATCAGATATCGATAATTGAACACAGACTGTGATGTTTCACCTTTTAGTTTTCCCTTCAATTTAGAGCTGTTCTTGCCGACCTGAGAAGAGGCTGCGTAAAGCGAAGTTTCCTTGGCCGGGAGATTAAACTCAAAGCGAATATCATTGGCACCTTCCCGGGAGAAAAGTCCGGTTACTTTGATATTCTGCAGCAACTCGTCTCGTTTAAATCCAGCCTCTGTTTGGAAGGAATCAGGAATAATTGCTTTATAATCAGGAAATTGTCCCTCGACTAACCGCGTAACCAAGCTGGCATCGTTGTACTGGAACATCATCTGGTTTTCGGATAGCGAAATTTTTAGTTTACCGTTGGATTCCTCACCGATAATATGAGTTAGTTCTGCCAGGGTTTTTGCCGGTACAATAACACTTTGTTGCTTACTGGCCTTCATTTCCACTCCCTCGACAACGCTTTCTGCCAAGCGGTAGCTGTCGGTAGCAGCCATTGTAATTGAATTTTTACCCAAAGTTATGTAAACACCCGCCAGTTCCGGGCGAGATTCATCGCTGGCAGCTGCAAAGGCTGTTCTTTCAACACCGGTAGCAAAGCTTTGGGCATCAACCACACAGATTTCCTTATCCTTGATTTTGGGAATAAGGGGGAACTCATCCGGATCAATGCCATTCAGACTCGCGGTATAGGAGCCGGCCTTGAGGTGCAATTTATTCTCTTTGGATTCAAGTTTTACATTTTCGGTAGAGAGAGACCGGACATATTCCGCCAAAAGCTTGGCTGGAACAGTCACTGTGCCTTCCGCTTCAACCTTGCCGCCGATTAGAACGCTGATCCCGGTCTCTAAATCTGTGGCGGAAAGCTTGAGGCGCCCGTTTTCGGTCTGGAGCAAAACATTAGCCAAAACCGGTAAGGTGGTGTCAGTGCCGACCGCTTGGCTAGCAATGGAAAGAGCCCTACTTAAATTTTCCTGGGTGCAAGTTACTTTCATATAAATAGTTCTAGTTGTTAAGTATTTATTTAAACTTTATTTCTTACTTACTTATACTGTGGATTCTGTTGAAAAGCTATCCGAATCTCTTGTTTAAGCAACAACTTTTAAAGAAACCTGATGGGGAAAATTTCTGAACAGTGTTGATTACTTTCCTACATCTAGTTACTGCTGTGGAAACTGTTGGTAACTTAATTCTTTATCCTCAATTTTATTCCTAGCTTATCCATACCCTCTTCACACTTGTGCACAACTTGTCCGGACACTAGGGCATGTACAGACGCTGCCTAATCAGATCAACTTCTTGCCGGAGTTGCTCGTCTTTGTCTACAGTCTGTTTTATTTTTTCACAAGCGTGCATAGCTGTGGTGTGATCGCGACCACCCAACTCATCTCCAATAGAAGGGAAACTGGCATTAATCTCTTCCCGCATGAGGTACATCGCGATTTGGCGCGGGTTGACTATTTCCTTTTTTCGACTGGAGCCGCGCAAATCTTCATTGTCTAAATCGTAAAAATTAGTAACTGTCTCTACAATTTGCTTCAAAGTAACCGATTTCTTTTTCGGATTAGCAATGATGTTAGCCAGAACATTCTTAGCCATATCCATATCGGGCACGCGGTCATTCAGCTGGGCATGTGCTAGAACTCTGTTTAGGGCGCCTTCTAGTTCGCGGATGTTGTGCTGGATATTATTGGCAATGTAATCAATAACTTCATCCGAAATATTGAAGCCTTTTTCCCGGCTTTTTTGTGATAAAATAGCCTTTCTAGTCTCAAATTCAGGCTGACCGATATCAGCTATCATTCCCCCTTCAAAACGGGAGCGCAGGCGATCTTCGATGGTCGGAATTGCCTTTGGGGGTCGATCGGAACTAAAAACGGTCTGTTTATTGGCGTTATAAAGAGCGTTAAAGATATGAAAAAGTTCCTCTTGGGTCTTTTCTTTACCGGAGAGGAACTGAATATCATCGATAACCAGGACGTCGTATTGCATATACATGTCCTTGAATTTATCGACCGAGTTATTTTTGATGGCATTTACCAGGCCGCTGGTAAATCTTTCGCTGGTTGTGAAAAGAATACTCTTTTCCGGAAAATTGGAGTTGATATGATTACCAACTGCGTGTAAAAGGTGGGTTTTTCCCAGGCCGACACCGCCGTAAATAAAGAGCGGGTTGTATTCGGTCCCAGGGCTTTTACCGACAGACTGACAAGCCGCATGCACCAGCTCGTTACTGGGGCCGACTACAAAAGTATCAAAAGTATAACGGGGATTGAGATTGGTTTTACTGTCGACTTCTTCAACAACCGGTACAGAGTCTTCTTGTTTAGGAAGGGCCTTGGCCGGCGGTAGCTTTACTTGGTTCTCTTGGGGAACGCTACCAATTTCATATCGTAGCCGCTTCACTTTGTTATCGGTGACTCTTTGTAGGGCCGCAAAAATTTGTTTATTTAACTTGTTTTCCAACCACTCTTTGGCAAAACCGTGCGGGACACCGATCACAAATTCACCGTTTTCGGAAGACATAATTCCAGTTCCTTTAAACCAAGTGTTAAATTTTGCTTTACTGACAGCGAGCTCCAGTTCTCCTAGCACAGCTTGCCAAATTTGGGTGGTGTCCATTTTTGTTAAAAGTTGGCTTTTAAAACACAAGTTTAGTCGTATAGAGCTATCATAAGCGGAAAAACGACCCCCCTCACTTGAAAATTTGAAGATCAAACGCTCAAGTGAGGGGGGATAACTTGTGTTTTTGGTTTAAAAAAGAAACTTCGTTTTGTTTTCTTACGCAATTATAGCATAGCGAGCTGAAATATAGGCGTCAAGAATTGTTTAAAAGTTGTTGACTAATTGTGGGTAAAAAAATATTGACTTAAATTTTGAAAAATGAATTACGATTGACAAAAAATAAATTCGCGGGTATCATGAGAGGCTAATCACGGCGCAGTTAAGACAGGAGGTGTACAGTGGGAGCGTGTGGTTTCAAGGACGAATGGGTAGAATGGGAGATTGACCGGACGAAGCCGAAGCCGGAGCATGTCGCGGCCTGTATCTTCGCGCTGACCTGGTTCTCCATCCTATTCTGCGGCGGTAGCGGCTTGATCGGGTGGTCCGTCTGGGGCGAGGGGGTAAACATCGGAGGATTCATATTCGGCACAGTCTGCATCTACGCCTCCCCGTTGATTCTTTGGGGGATCTTCGCGGAGAAGAAAAGACGTTTGCTGTACTGGGCTGGTATCTCATTTGCCTGGGTAACTCTCTTCACCTGGGCCATTTCATTCGTTCACTGATCCGGTTAGAGGACAGGGAAGGAATGACCGAGGGCACGCACAGCGCGCCCTCTTTGCTTTCTTTCGGGTAAAATATCACCAAAAAAGGCAGACCAGCATTAATTGACGAAGATTAAAAAAAGAGCTATACTCTACTCTGACTTTACTTAATTAGCTATTTTTATATGGGAAGAGGAACTAAGCGAACCTATCAACCGAAAAAGCGGAAGAAAGTGCGCGAGCATGGTTTCCGAGCGCGGATGCGTACTAAAGGGGGGCGGAAGGTTTTAGCCCGCAGACGGGCTAAGAAGCGGAAAAGAACGGCGCTTTAATTAGCTTTTTTCGCTTATTTAAGCAAAAAATCACTTTTGTATGCTGCCTAAGCAAAATCGCCTGCAATCCGACTGGTCCGTAAAAAAGGCTTTGCGCCGGGGGCGTCGGCTAGGAACCCGGTATTTCAAAGTATCAGCCTTGAAACGTCGACGCGGTCAGCATAATCGCTTTGCCTTCATTGTTTCACTGAAAGTTTCCAAAAAAGCCGTGGATAGAAATCGCCTGAAACGTCGAGCCCGGGAAGCGATTCGAAAAATACTGCCTGAGACCAAACCTGCCTACGATTTTGCCGTTAATATGTTCCCACCAGCACTGAAGCTTACCCAAAAAGAGCTGGAAAAGGAATTTATCAAGGCCTTCCAGCGAGGTAACTATCTAAGCAGATGAATATTGCCTCAAAAATATTAGTTGGTTCAATAAGATTCTACCAGAAAACTCTTTCTCCAGATCACGGAATCTTTTTTTCCCATTTATATCCCCATGGTTGCTGCAAGTTTTATCCTACCTGCTCTGATTATGCTTGTCAGGCTATTTCCCGGTTTGGCACCTTGAAGGGTGGTTGGTTAGCGACAAAGAGAGTGCTTAGATGTAACCCGATGTCAACCGGCGGAGTCGATGAAGTCCCCACTAAATAAACTGCGACAATGAATTTCATAATGGTAATTTATACGGAGGTATTATACAAACCGCTTTTCAATGCGCTGGTTTTTCTATACGACCTTATTCCCTGGGAATATCTAGCCCTCGGCTTCGCCATTATTATCCTGACCCTGATAATCAAGATGGCTTTGTATTCAATGTCCTCGAAGTCAATTATTGCCCAGCGTGACATGCAAAAGATGCAGCCGCGTCTGAATGAGATCAAGGAAAAGTACAAGAACGACAAGGAAAAACAGAGCCGGGAGATGATGAAGTTCTACAAAGAGAATAAGATAAACCCATTCTCATCTTGTCTCCCTTTGTTAATCCAGTTGCCGATACTAATAGCCTTATACTGGGTTTTCCGCAAGGGAATAACTGATCCTAACGAGCTTACTAATAGCCTTTACCCGTTTATTCAGAATCCCGGCCACCTGGAAGCAAACTTTCTGGGAATCATAGATTTCGCGGTACCGAGCATCTTCTTGGCTATTCTGGCCGGGGCGGCCCAGTTTTTCCAAAGCTGGACGCTGCTGAAAATGAAGACCAAAAAAGAGCTGCAGGAAGAAGAAGAGCGTAAACGCCAACAGAAAAAGAAAAAGAAGAAGGATTTTGCCGATGCGGCTTCGAATATGACGAAACAGATGGTTTATTTCATGCCGATTATTACTGTATTCATCTCAATGAGCCTACCGAGCGGACTTGCTTTCTACTGGATAATCACTTCCCTATTTGCAATCGGCCAGCAATGGTTTATTCTAAAGAAAAAGGAACAGCTCGATCGGGAAGAAAACTTAATCGCGCAAAAAGTCAAACATGGAAAAGGAAACTCAGGCAAAAATTAAAGATATCATTACCGGAATCTGTTCTTTTTACGGACAAAAACCAAAGGTAAGTTTCTCTACCCCGGAAGATCTGGATGATAAGACGATTGAAGTTAATGTGGAGGTTTCTGACGGGAGTGCTTTGATAGGAACTGATGGTAATAACCTGGTAGCGCTGCAGCATTTGATTAGAGTGATTTGGCGGCGACAAACTCAATACCCGTCCCCTCGCTTCCTTCTGGATATAAACGGATACAGACAGGAAAGACGGGAATATCTAAGGGAGCTAGCTAAAGAAACAGCCGATCGGGTGAGTACGGAAAACCGCCTAGTTGTCTTGAAGCCGATGAATGCGTTTGAGCGTCGCTTAGTTCACCTGGCGCTGGCGGCAGACGACCGGGTTTTGACAGAAAGCTTAGGTGAAGAGCGAGAGAGGCGGATCATCGTAAAACCAAAAACAAACTAATTCTATTTTATGCCACTTTTTAAGGCAACCCAGCTCCTGGGAAAACCGGTTTTGGCTGGGTCAAAAAATAACCAGACAGATAAGTTCCAACACTTCATAGTTCACCCGGATAACGGCCGTATACTGGGCGGAATTAGCAAGTCCGGGGCTTTTTTGATAAAGCAAATAGAAAAAAAGGGTTCTAAATTAGTCATGACAACTTCTCCGATAGATAGTGCCAGCCAGGGAGAGGTTGCTGATAGCTTGCGCGAGAAGATGTTTGTAATCAAGAGCAAGGTTGAAACCGAAAGCGGCCACTACTTAGGGCGTGTTACAGATTTTGAGTTTGATGATGTTTCTTGGCAGATAGAACGCATATTTGTTTCCGATCGAGTTCTTTTTCGCGCACTAACTACTCAATTGCAGATTCCCCGCGATGATATCCTTTGTATCAGCAAAGGTTCCATAATAGTTCGCGACGGGTTGGTAAAACGGGGTGCGGTTGCGGGAGCTGAGGGCGAATCGGAATACGTTGGAATTGGCTCGGGAGCGACTTTGTTGGAGAAATAAAAACAGGGTCCGGAGTTGTCCGGCCCCTGTTTTTTATTTAAACGACATCTTCACGAGCTTCGCCTTCTTCTCGTTTAGGTATTTGTTTTGGTTGAGTGGTTTTGCCTTTTTGCTGCCACTTTTTCTTCTTGTCTGCCAAGGTGGCCGGTTTAGCCTCTTTGGCGTCTCGGCTGCGGACAAACCAGCGCGCTGAGCGATAAGCTCCCTGTACTTTGCGTAGAATCTGGCGCTCTCTCTCTTTCTTTGGGTGTTCTTCCGGCATCTTTTCCCAGCGATCTCTCATATTTCCGACAATTTCTTTCAGGACTCTCAGACCATCTTCGGAGGTAGCCATGATGACAAGTTTAGCTTCATCTTTTTCGCCTTTTTCAAGCATCTGTCGCTGCCTATCTACCCATTGGTTTAATTCCTCCTCATTATTAACGCGAATTCTGCCGCCCTTTACTTCAAGCTTTGGCTTCGCTTCCGGGCGCGGGGTCTTTGGCCGTGGCTTTCGCATCTTTTTCTTGCGTGCCACGGGGGCTTTTTCCTCGACTTTCGGGCGGGTATCGCGAACCCCCTTTTTACGCAGGGCTATTTTGTTATGCTCTAGTTTATCGACGGCGGTAACCCACAGACGGCGCATCTTGTCTCTATCCCTGTCCCACTCAATTGCGTTTATTTCAGAACGCATTTCATCCAGGGCATTTTGAATAGTATCAATTTCCTCCCAGGAACGGGCGTCCATAAAAAGCCAGCGGCGGGAACCTGGGTTCTCAGTCTTCTCCTTAAACCAGCCGCGTAGAGAGTTAGCATCTTGAACCGAGAACTTTTGCATCTTGCGTTCGTACTCAGTCATTCTCGGTTTCCGAGGCCCACGCTTTTCACCTCTTGGTTTGGCTGCCGGAGATTTAGCTACTGCTGTAACAACCTCTTTTTGAGTAGTGACACCGGGAACAATCTCGGGATGATCAACTTTTTGCAGCTGGGTTTCCTCGTACTCGGCGAGGGCTTTCAAGGCAGCTTTCCTTTGCTCCGGGTCTTCGATGTCCAAAATCACAGCGTGAGCCATGTCCGCATCAATAGTTTCTGTCTCCGGGTCCCAGATATCCAATCTTTCCGCAGCGGCTTCCGCTACACTTGGCTGGCGATCTCTTTCCTCAGGCGGCACAAATTCACCGCGATGAACACCGGCACCTTTCTCGTAACCGCTGCCGGCCATTTCATCGGGAACACCTTCGTATTCTATACCCGGCGGGCCCGGCAGACCTTCTTCTGATTTAGCGCTTTCGTAGGCTTCCCGGGCGCGGGAAACGCGTTCACTTTCTCTCATAAAATTGTGTAAATTAAGAAATTTATAGAGAAACTAATTCGGCTCGCACTACTATCCTATACCGATTGGTGCCTACTGGCCAGCAAGATATGATTTCCATCGTCGGGCGCTGGGTTTTGCGGAAAATTTTCGGGTCACTGGGGTCATAATCATTCTTGCGGGAAGTGACGACATAGCGCAGTTTAGTAGTCTCGCTGCTGATGATGATTTCGTCACCACGCTCTAATTTATCCAAATTAGCACACAAGGTGTCGTAGTCACCACTGGAGCCGTGGCGGGTTGAGGAGTGACAGAAGTAGACGCCATCACCATTCTCTCCCGGCAGGGCGGTTTTAGCATAGTGTACATAACCAGATTTCAAACCTTCGTAAATAGCTGTTTCATCGCGGGAGTCTATGAACACAATCGGGGCCTCGGTGTCGATTGCGGGCACAGTCATGAAATAGTCTTCCAGTTCCGGATTGACACGGGTCACCGAAGCGTCTGTCGGGCTGGAGCCGCTGGCAATTTCCTCGCCATCGCCAACCTGATCACCGTCGGTGTCAGCCGCTTTCGGGTTAGTTCCGAAGCGGTCAAGCTCCCAGGAATCCCGCAACCAGTCTTGGTCTAGGTCGATTTTGCCTTGGTAATGGCTAAGTGGGTCATAGCCGTTTAGTATCTCTTCCCAGTCCGGGAAGCCGTCACGGTCACTATCACTGTTCATCGGGTCGGTGCCGAACACGCTGGTTTCCAAGTAGTCCGGAATACCGTCCTCATCTCGGTCAATAATAGCCACCGCGGAAAGTTTCTCCGCATCACCATTTGGGTTAAGCTTAGCCAGCTCCTCCTCAGAAAGTTCTCCCAGCTCCTCCACTTGGCTGTTATCAGTGCTGTTATCGCTGAACCAGTAACCCATCTCGGCGCCTATCTGTTCGTACATAATCAGAATCGGTGTCAGCGCCAAGCCCAAAAAGATCACGAAAGTGACCCAAAATACGATCTTTTTGGTGCGCTTATTCCAGGCCATTACGGGAATGACTTAAGACTTAATTATTTGCTTTCTTAACCAGACTAAGCTAATGCCAGCGACACCGGTCAAACCGACCAGTAGCAACATCAGATAGAGAGTTTCTCCTCCGGTCTCAACCTCGGTCATATCTTCTGGTGAAGCTTCATCGCCACTTTCCTCCGGCGCTGGAGTCGGTGTCGGTGTTACCGTCGGGGTTGGCGTCACAGTCGGGGTGGGTGTGGGAGTAGGAGTTGGTGTTGGTGTTGGTGTCGGTGTCGGTGTAGTTGTCGTGGTTGGGGTTGTTTCCGGAGTAGTTTCCTCGGTTGTTTCTTCTGTAACTTCAGTCGTTTCACTATCTGTTTCAACAGCCAGTTCTCGGGAGGTCAAAGTCAATTCGGAGGGAGAATTGTTATTACTAATCTTGCGGGAACCGTTTTTGGTCAGGGTGGCGGTATTAGTTATCTTGCTGCCGATTTCCAGATCCTCAGATATTTTTACCTGAAATCTGACTGACTGGCTTTCACCGGCATCAAGGTTGATATTGCTGATCTCAACAGCCTCGGTGTTATCGCTCACAGTGGCTCCGGTAGGAGTACTGATTACAACCAGGTCAGAAGTTCCTTCAGGCAAAGGATTCATTACATCGAGCCCTTCAATATCACTTTCGGCTTTGTTATGCAATGTCAGGGTATAGGTGATAGTCTCTCCCGGATAAGTTTCGGTACCCGAGGCCGGATCTGAGCTTTCGGTGAAAACAACATCCTCCAGGGTGGCGACCGCAACCGGAGTCGGTGTCGGCTCCGTCATTTCCTCGGCTATTTCAATTTCTTTTGCCTGTTCAATTCCCAGGGCAATCGCCACTTCCTCATAAACACTCATCACCTGCTGGCGGAAGAAGAAGTAGCCCACCGCGCCAACCGCAACAATCGCCACAATTACAATTATGGCAATTAGGGCGCCTTTGGGTATAAAGCGGGCCTTAAAGCTCTGTGGTGGCACAATAGTTTTAGTGCCTTTGCCCGGCGGAGGCGGAACTACCGGCGGTACCGGGGCTCCCGGCTTAGCGACTTTCTTTGCTCCCGGGGGCGGCGGAGTTGCTTGTTTAGAGAAAGGTTTATGTCCACTGGCTTGGGAACGTCGCTGAAACTGATCAGCGGAGCCGCCACCGGCACTGACCATGCGTTTTCCCGGTTGGGGTGGAGTTGCCGGAGACTTCTGTAAAGCAGATTTCGGGGGCGGAGCCTGTTTCTTAAAAATAGGCTGAGCCTGTTTTTGTGGAGGCGGCCCGAAAGGTTTGTCGTCGCGATCGAACTGGCGGGACATGTTACCTTTATTTTTCGGGGCTTGCTGGTTACTGAAGCGAGCCGGAGCGGCCGGCGCCTTAGGTTTAGGGCCCAGCTGTTGCTGTTTGGGTGGTTGCCCAAAATTTGGTTTTTTCCCGCCCGGTTGTCCGGAAAAATTGCGGGGAGGATTGTTGAAATTAGCCATGAAATTGATTTCTAAACGCTGCCTAAGCCAAAGAATTGGCTTACCGGCGAAACGTTTTATTTAAGCACAAATTAAAGCAATAATCAATGTATTTTTGTTGTTTTTGATAAATAAAGCGGGCGAACTAGTCAGTTCACCCGCTCTTATTTTCTCTTTTAATTATAGCAGAAAAAAAGTTCCAAGTCAATTATAGTTATCCCGAGATAAGAACAGGGCCACACCGTGGGGTGGCCCTGTAGTAGTAAGCACGTCCGCGTCAGTCAGCAATGGGCGCTGGTCGCTTCATCGCTCTCCAGTGGTCTGAGGATGCTGGTTTTCTCCTTCAACAACTTTCTGAAAAAGCCGTATTTGAAGATTTCCAACACCTGCTTCTGGAACCGTTCGGGAGGGGGGGCTGCAATCCACCGGGCATACTTTCGATCCAGGTCTGTGCGGCAATGGTCTTCCGCTAGCACGATCGAAACGTCAAACCCATTCTCGTCCAGAGCCTCTGCCAGCTCCAGGGCTTGGTCTTCGGCCGCACGCTGCTGAATCTCCTTGTCCGCCTCGGTTTTCTCCCAAGCGACATGGCAGTAGGCTGAGCGCAAGGCAAGGCTAGTTGTGCCGCTGTGGGTCCGTTTGGCATTCCGGCGATATTTGTACGGTCCCCAGTCCATTTTTCCCTCGACCTCTATGGCAACAATCCAGGCTGGATAATACTCCCAGTAAGGGAGATCATCCCAACCGGTTTGTCCGTGGAGCCCATAGTCGCCGGCAGTTGTTGTGAATACGAATACCGTTGCTTTCACTATCATCCTCCTTGTTGTTGTCTACATAAACTAAAAGTTTTTAGGACAGCTGAGTATAGTAAATATAAACGCTTTTGTCAAGGTATCGGTAAGCTTAAGAGCATTGACTAAACAACCATTTTTCGTTACAATCAAATCAAGTTATGAGCTCAGTTAAGCGCAAAATCGCATATTCGACCTTCTACCAATTTGGCGGTAAAATCATCTCGACGGCACTCGGTTTGCTCTCGATTGCTCTGATCACCCGTCACCTAGGGGTTGATGGCTACGGCCAATACGCCACGGCGATAACTTTCGTCGGGATTTTTTCTATTATTGCCGACATGGGCCTTTATATTTACGTGGTGCGTGAGATTTCCAAAGAGAAGGCGGACTCCGATTATATCGTCAGTAACGTTTTCACCCTGCGCATCGTGAGTGCGGTGACGCTGCTGGCACTCGCGCCGATAGTCGCCTTGGCCTTTCCGTACGATCACACTGTTTGGCTGGCGATATTAATTTTCACTTTATCTTTCTTCTTTATTTCCCTGAATCAGGTTCTGATTGGGGTTTTTCAGCGGCGGTTCGACACCAGGATTGTAGCCGTCGGCGAAATTGTCGGCCGCTTCGCCTTGATCGGAGCGTTACTAATGGCACTGTGGCAGGGTTGGGGTCTTCTAGCTATCGTCGGCTGTGTCGTAGTCGGCAGCCTCGTTAACTTCCTGGTAGTATTTATTTCCGCCCGACGTCACGTTGCCATCAAACTTCGCTTTGACATTGCCTTTTGGAAAGAGATCTTAAAGGTAACTTGGCCGATCGCGATATCCGTTGTGCTAAATGTTATCTATTTCAAAGTTGACACGATTTTTCTCTCGGTAATGAAGCCGGAGCGGGATGTCGGTTTGTATGGCGAGGCGTATAAAATTCTGGAAGTACTGATCGCCTTTCCCGCCATGTTTGCCGGCTTGATCATGCCTTTGTTGAGCTCTTCTGCTTTCAAAGACTGGGACAAATTCAAGCGGGTGATCAGAAAAGGATTTGATTTTATGGCGATGGCAGCTTTGCCGGTGCTGGTTATCGGCATAGTCTTAGCAAAACCAATCGTTGTTTTTATCGGCGGTGAAGAATTTGCCGCAGCCGCCCCGATTCTACAGATCTTAGTTATCGCTACAGCCTCAATATTTATCGGCAACATGTTTGCCAACGGTGTCGTCGCGGTCAACAAGCAACGGCAGATGGTGTGGGCGTATCTAGCGACAGCGGCGTTGGCCGTAATCCTCGATTGGCTACTAATCCCGAAGTTTACTTATATCGGCGCAGCCTGGGCGACCGTCGCCACCGAAGTTCTTATTGCCGCGCTCAGTATCTGGATGGTTTGGAAAACGTCGGGTGCCTTGCCCTCCCTGCGCAACGTCGGCAAGTTCCTGATTGCGGGTGCGGGTATGGCTGGCTTTCTGTTCTTAGTCGGTAGCTGGCTGGAATGGCAGATCCCGTGGTGGTGGCTGCTGCTGTCAATGGCCGGCGGTCTAATTATCTACGCGGCGCTTCTGTATGGCACCGGCGGGCTTCATAAAAATGACATCCGGGAAATTCTTAAACGGCGAGCATGAATATATTGATTCTCAAAAATCCATACGAATCGCAACCCGGCGGCGGTGGTGAAAAGCACACCCTGGAGGTAGCGGAATATCTGCGCAACCAGGGCCATCGGATTCATTTTGCCGGAAGCTGTCAGTATTTGATGAAAATGGCAAAAACGGCAGGTTTCCCAACCCAGTGGATTGACTGGGCCGGGACGGAAGCTGTTTCCGAAGGTGCAATTATGAAGTTTGCTGTCAGTTGGCCGCGCATCAAGAAAAGATACCAGAAATTCCTGAGACAAATGAAGAAAGAAAAGCAAATTGATATTCTTTACATCCTTTCCTGGAACGAAAAATTTCTACTAGCTCCGATAGCACAAGAGCTGGGTATGAAAACTTTATTTGTAGAACATCGCCTCCTGGAGCGTTATATAAGGCTGAATCCGTTTAAGAATTGGTATTTAAAGGGAACCGAAACTGCCCGTGTACTGGCTGTTTCGGAAGCGGTGAAGAGCACGGCTGTAGACCTGGGGGTGAAGCCGGCAAGGATAACGGTTATCACTAACGGCGTTGATACGGCCAGTCTGGATAAATACCGCGTGCGGGTAAAAAAAGGTCCTCTTCCCGGCCGAATCGGGGTTGTCAGTCGCCTGTCTCCGGAAAAGGGTCTGGATATTTTACTAAAAGCTTTTGCCAGGCTTCGGAAAGAATTTCCAAAACTCAAGCTTGATATTGCCGGAGACGGCCCGGAACGGTCAAACTTAGAAAAACTTTCTCAGCAACTCAGCGTAACTGACCAGGTAAAATTTATCGGATACCTTGATGGTCCGAAAAAGCTAGCACGATTTTTATCGGGGCTGGAAGTCTTTGCCCTTCCCTCGCGGAGCGAATCTTTCGGTCTAGCGCTGGCCGAAGCTGGTTATCTTGGTATCCCCTGTGTCGCCAGCAATATCGGCGGCACCAAAGAAGTTATTGTTGATGGCGAAACTGGGCTGCTCGTTCCCCGTGATGATGATGAAGCCCTGGCCCGGGCGATTGCCAAGCTTTTGCGCGATGGCAACCTTAGAAAGAAACTAGGGCAAGCAGCTCGAGAAAGGGTTGAGAAAAATTTCAGCAAAGGCCGCATGCTGGCAGAGATTGAAAAGTTTTTGGAATCATAATTCATGACAATTGGTATTGACATCAGAGCGACTACAGGCAAACGGGCCGGCAAGGGCTGGATGATTTACTATTTGGTGGAAGCGTTGAGTAAATTGCCAACAGCACAGCAACACCAGTTCGTTCTTTTCACCGAAAAAGAACCGGAATTTGAATCTACCCTACCCAATAATTTTTCCGTAGCCAAGATTAAACTTAGCGGCATCCGCTGGCACCTGGAAGTCGCCAAGAGACTGAACCGGGAAGATACCATTGATATTTATCTCTCCCCCGCCAGCTATATTGTCCCGGCGCGCGTCAAAAACAAGTGTGTTGTTATTATCCATGATCTAGTTAGTCGCCTGTTCCCGGCGGGGCACAATCGCAAGGCAGTCCTAATTGAGCGGATGACCTTGAAACCGTCTTTAAAGAAGGCGTTGCGCGTTATAGCTATTTCGGAAAACACTAAGCGCGATTTAGAAGAGCACTTTCAGTTTTTGTCCGGCAAAGTCAGGGTGGCTCCGCTGGCTGCTGGTCCTGCCTATCGACCGATCAACGACCAAGCCCGCTTACAACAGGTGAGGCGAGCACATAAATTGCCGGAAAAGTTTATCCTATTTGTCGGTACCCTGGAGCCGCGCAAGAACATTGTCCGTATTATCCAGGCTTTTGGCAAACTAACTGATAAGAACTTGCACCTGGTTATTGCCGGTAACCGGGGCTGGCAATGGTCGGATATATACGAAGAGGTGGAGCGTCTTGGTTTGCAAGGTCGAATCATCTTTTTAGGTTATTTGTCGCGCGAGGATTTGGTGAGTCTTTATAGCCTAGCTCAGGTTTTTGTTTTCCCGTCACTTTACGAGGGTTTTGGGCTGCCGGTTCTGGAGGCGATGCAATCCGGTTGCCCGGTTGTAACCAGCAAGACATCATCTCTGCCGGAAGTGGCCGGCGAGGCGGCTATCCTGGTTGATCCGAAAAAAACAGAAGCTATAACCAAAGGTATCCAGGTGGCGCTGGAAAACCAAGATGATTTGATCGCTGCCGGAATCACACAGGCTCGCAAGTTCTCCTGGCAAAAAACAGCCCAGACTATTTTAGACAACATTGAAGAGGTTTATGAAAAATAGCAGCCAAAAATTTTCATTCTGGTGGGTTGTACTGGCAGTTATAGCTACCCTGGTCGGTGCCGGCCTGGCAGCTTATTTTTCCTGGCTGGCAATTCCGATAGTCATTGGCATCCTGGTTTTTCTGACAGCTATAGTTTTGGTCCTCGATAAGCCCTGGCTGGGGGTGGCCCTGGTGGCCTTCTTCTTACCCTTTGAGCGCATTGGCGGTATTGAGATTGTAGGAGAGACAACCCTGCGCCTAAGCCAGGTCTTTGCTGTAGTAACAATTGCCAGCTGGATTCTCTATTATCTGCTGATAAAGAGGCGTTCTTACGCGCGCCCGGCAATTATGTGGCCGCTACTAGCTTATCTGGCCTTTGCAGCTATATCGATAGTAAATGCGGTTAATTTTGAGCGGGCGTTGACGGTTTATGTATTCAGTGCGTTCGTTATAATTTTTGCGCTCACTATCCCGCAGGTGGTTCGCACCGTCAGGCAAGCCCGTTGGATTATTTGGGCTCTTCTTCTCTCTGCCCTTATTGTTTCACTATTCGGGCTCTACCAGTTCGCCGGTGACGTAGTGGGTTTGCCCGAGTCTCTAACTGGCCTGAGAGAGCACTATACCGGTTCTGTTTTCGGCTTCCCGCGTGTTCACTCCACTGCTCTAGAGCCGCTGTATTTTGCCAACTATCTCTTGATACCAATTGCCATTGCCTTTCTACTCTGGCTTGGTAAGACTAAGCTGGCTGTCAAAGACAAGGCCGGGAAATTGGCTCGCATTTTCAACAGCCGCTGGTTCCTGCTGGCAGTTGTACTAACTGGTATCATAGCCTTAGTCTTGACCCTGTCCCGCGGTGGCTACTTGGGCCTGATTGCCACAGCTGTGATGCTGCTGATTATCGGCTGGCGACAGATTTTTACCCATCGCAATATTTACATCATTGTCATTGCCGCTTTGGCAATCGCAGTTGCAGCAATAGGTTTCCTCAATTTCTCCGGTAGGTTTTCTGTGGATGCATTTATAGAGCAAGCAACCGAATACCAAGGGGGAGCTGGCGTGGAAGAGCGCTATCAAACATATGATGAGGCCAAAAAACTTTTTGCCGCCCATCCCTTGTTTGGCGTCGGGATTGGCAACTTTGGTCCGGAGGTGGCAACTTATCCGCACCGAATGCCGGAAGGCGGTTGGTTGATCGTTAACAATGAACCCCTGGAGCTCCTGGCTGAGACGGGAATATTAGGCTTTGCTGCTATTATGGGTATGCTAATCATTCTCTTTTGGCAAAGTGTATTGTCCTGGCGGAAGCTAAAAAACATTACGAGCGAACCAGACAGGCGGTTTCTACGAGCAGTTCTGGGTGGCTTGGTAGCGGCGTTGGTTGGTATCCTGGTGCAGTATCAGACGTTTTCCACCCTGTATATACTTCATATTTGGTTTGTTATCGGTCTGATGACAGCTGTCTGTGTGCTTATTCACCTGCGCAGTCAAAAACCTGATGAAAACTAAGGTAATAAAATCTGACACGATCACCAATATTCTAATTGCCGTGATTATACTGGGGGCGGTACTCAGGATATTCGGATTGCCCGACTTGCTCCACTTTGCTGGCGATGAGGGCCGAGATCTGGTGATTATCCAACAAATTGTCAGCGGCCAGGAACTGCCCAGCCTGGGACCGTCGGCCAGTACCGGCGGCTTTTTTCTAGGGCCGGCTTTTTATTACATTGTCTCGATACCGGCCTTTTTCTCGTCCCACCCACTGGCACCGGCCTTGATGGTGATTGCCTTGGGGGTGGCGACCATTTGGCTTTTGTATTTCACCGGCCGAAAGATTCAGTCGCCGGAATTAGGTTTAATAGCAGCCCTTCTGTTTGCCACGTCTTATTTGGCTACGCTCCATACTCGTTGGTCCTGGAATCCGAACTTACTTCCCTTTTTCGTTACCCTGATAATTCTTTGCGTCTATGAAATTAGGCGACGCCAGCCGGAGGATTCTAAGTGGTGGCAGGCCGGCGGCAAATATGTTGTTCTGCTGGGGCTGGCCCTGGGTGCCACTTTACAGTTTCATGCGACTGCCTTGCTACTGTTGCCGGCACTGGCAATTTCTTTTGGAATTTGGCACCCGCGCGTCAAGAATATCTGGTCCTGGGTAGCCGGGGCTGCCTCTTTCATTATTGTGATGCTACCCTGGATCGCGCATGAGTTGACTCATGATTTCGCCAACCTCCGAGGTGTTTGCTCGGTCTTGGGACAAGAAAAATCAGTCGATCTCGCTGCCCGTTTTACGTATGTCGGCCAAGAGATAGCATCCTTTGTAAACGGGATCTTCTTCGGCGATTTACTGCCAAGCTGGGTGGTTCTGATTTTCATCGGAGCGGTTGCGGCCGCATTCATTTGGAGGCTATTGCTTACTAAGAACAAACTTAATAAGGGGGCATATTTTCTGATAATAGTAATTACCTTAGCAGTTGTTTTTTACCTAGCCTACTTCGGCCAACTTTGGTCGCATTATCTTCTGATAATGCTGCCGCCGTTAATCCTGGCAGTCGGCCTAGCCTTTACCGGTCCCTGGTGGCAGAAAAAATATCTCCGCTTGGCGCTTATTGCCCTGGTTATTGTTATGAGTTATTGTGGAATATACACCCTACTGATGCACTATATGTCACTGCAGTCAGGTACCGCCACCGGTCCGTTTGGGGTGGTGCTGGCTGACCAGGAAAGGGTGATAGACAAAATTGACCATTTTGTTGACAGCGAGGTTGACCTGGTATTCCTAACCGAGGATAATTTTCAAGAGTCATTCGATTACCTTCTCGCCGAAAAGGAGATTGACGATAACCCCAGTGCCCACTTCCGGGCAATAGTCTATCGGCCGGTAGAAAATCCGAGTCTGCCGGAACCTGAACCAGGGCAAAAAAAACTTTTCGAGGATAAGTTGGGAAATCTAGGACTCATTGTAATTTATAAATGATGCTAACAGTCATAATAGCTATTGCCGTATCGGCATTTATTCTACTGGCGTTGTGGCGCCTGGATTTGGCTGTGGTGGCAGTGACCGGCCTGCTCCCCACTTATTTGGTTAGAGTTGAGCTGGGCGGTATCCCCTTTACTTTGCTAGAATTATTCATTATTTCTCTGGCGGTCATCTTTTTTGTCCGTCACCGCTTATATCGACTTAGCTATTTAAAAACAGCTTTGGATAAGGTTCCTTTTAAGCTGGCAACGGCAGTTTTTTTCGCGGCCGCTACCCTGGCAGTTCTAGTTTCACCAGATCTACGTGCGGCCCTGGGTGAATGGCGGGCCTACTTCGTCGAGGCGATCGTCTTTTATATAATCTTTGTAAATGTTATCAAGTCTCGTCAGCAGGTAAAATTTGTCTTATATGCGTTGGGTTCATCTGCCCTGGTTGTCTCTGCCTACGCCATAATCCAAAGTTTCACCGGCTGGGGGATCCCCGACCCCTGGAGTGTAGCGGAACTGCGTCGAGTGACGGCCTGGTATGGTTATCCGGTGGCAGTAGCGCTTTTCTTGGCTCCAATTGTGGGTTTATTCTCCGGCCTGCTGGTTTTTGCCAAAAATTCAAAAATTGCTCCAGCCTGGTCCTTTTCATTGGTAGTTATCATTCTGGGGACCCTGTCTGTTTTTTATACCCATTCTCGAGGAGCGCTAGTGGCAATAATCTTAGGGCTGGCGGTGCTAAGTTTTTTCACCAAGTATCGCTGGTGGCTGGTCGGGTTAGTGGTTCTTGCGATTATTGTCCTAGCAGTAATGCCAGGAGTTTCTGACCGGTTTCTGGATGTTTTTCAGGGGGAGGATAATTCTACAAATGTACGCTTCGTAATGTGGCAAGGTACTTGGCGCCTGCTCACCGACCATTGGTTGTTTGGTGCTGGTCTCGCCGGCTTTCCGCAGTTGTATGACGTTTATCGGGAAGCGCGTCACACCGAGTTGTTATTGTATCCGCACAACATAATTCTGAATTTTTGGGTGGAGCTGGGGTTAGTCGGGCTGGCTGCGTTTGTCTGGTTGGTGATTTTATTTTTCCGCCGGGTGCGCCGAGCTTATCAGCGCCAAGTTGACAAGGCACTGGTTTTGGGCACGATGGCGGCCATGATTATTCTTTTGGTTCACGGTCTGATTGATGTCCCTTATTTCAAAAACGATCTGGCGATACTCTTTTGGATTCTAATTGGGTTGCTTTCTGCCGGCCTGGGATTCAAGGCAATTACAAGTGTGAACAAAAAAGTTGGTCAAAAGTCGTTGACTTCACAGTAAAATTGCGCTATAATACATAGTGACAACAGGGTGGAGCTGGTCTGGTTCGGGCCGGCGAGATTTATCGGATCGGGTGCGGAGTCAACAATGAACGTTTTCGACAATTATTTTTCCGAGATCGGTCCGTATTTCGCGGCTTTCTTCGTAGTAAACGGAGAGATCTACGATATTACGGATATGATGGAGTTATAGAAATACGGGTGCCTAAGTGCACCCGTATTTTGCGCTCCGGAATTTTTGCGCCTGCATTATGAAATTTTCGCTTACAAAGAAAATATTAGTAGTAACAGTCATCTTTGGCCTGCTGCCTTTGGCTAGTCAGGCCAATGGCTGGGAATCCGGGTTTGATCCCAACAATCTGATGTCGGATTCGTATTTGGCTGAAACCGGAACTATGAATGTTAAGGACATCCAACATTTTCTGGAAACCCAGCCAGGCGTTTTGAAAAATTATCGATCCGACTATATTGACGGCCGCAAACTATCCGCCGCTGAAATATTCTCCGAAGCGGCCAATAAATTTGACATGAATCCCAGAGCATTAATAGCTTTGGTTGAAAAAGAACAAAGGCTGCTGACCGATCCCAATCCAAGTGACAAGGCTCTCAACTGGGCCACCGGATTCGGTCCTTATGGCCACACCCGCTATTGCGGTTTTGGGCACCAGGTCTACTATGCGGCTAAGGTTGTCAGCCCCGGCGGTGATTATGATACTTACCAGGATCACTACAAATCTTTCCAGGTCGGCAAAGAGACCTCTACCCTTGATGGTTATCGGGTAAAACCGGTTAATCGCACCACCTGCAAATGGTATATATATAATCCCCTGGTTGGTAGTCCTAAAGCCCGTTTTGGAGCCAACTGGCTCTTGTGGCACTTGCTTAACGTTCGTTACAAAGACAGTTTTGCCCGTTATCAAGGAAACGGCCAGGTTGCCGGGGCTAACAAAAACTCAGCGAGCCGTTTCTTCTATCGAGACGGCACTCCGGTTATGACAGAGGGCGTTATCGGGGTATCAGTTATAAAAAACGGCAAGCGTTACGGTTTAGAAGGTCGCCAGGCGCTGCTTACCCGCTATCACCCTAGCGAAATAGTGACCATCCCCCGCTCGGAATTTGATACCTATCCTTACGCCGGGAAAATAGGATTACCAGACGGTATCGCGGTGCAGCGAGCTAAGGGCGGCGCGGTCTATATTGTAAGCGACGGTCAGTTGCGCGGAGTGCCAAACTTGGAAACTCTGCAGAAACTTGGTTATAGTCCGGCTAATGTAATAAAAATATCCGATGCTGAGGCAAATTTTCATCCGGTCGGCCCCAAGGTTAGCGCCAAGAAAGTCCCGCGCCTCAACGGTCAGCTGGTGCAGGTTGCCGGCGAGTCAGGGGTCTATCAGTTCCGTGATAATAAACTCTACCCGATCTGGAGTAGCCAGATAAAGAATCTCGGGTTTGAGCATGTCCCGGTGGCATTGGTTTCTAAGAAAGAAGCCAAAAAATACAAGGAGGTTGAGTCCAGTCCGGTGCCGGCCCGGGATGGTTCCCTGCTAATGACTACCGAGGGCCCGCAGGCCGGAGCCGTCTTCGTGATTTCCGGCGGCCATCGTTATGGCTTCAAATCTAGAGAGGTTTTTGACGAGGCCGGCTACGATTTTAGCAACGTTGTGACAGTTTCCCGCCCGGTGCTGGAAATCCATCCTCCGGGCAGAGATATAGAAATATACTAATCGTGCTGATTATAACAAAACAAAAACTGCCGTCCGGCAGTTTTTGTTTATACTGAGCCTTATAATTCTCCGTTGTCCCATTTAGAGCCAACAACCCTTTTACGCTCATCTGCTAATTTATCTATTTCCGGGGCCAGGGTCGTAATAGTTGCCTCTCCACCTTCATAACTCGGTTTCACTTCCTCACCATCTTTGCGGGCATCAAACACGGCGTTGCGCAGGTTTTCCGGATGGTCAATAACCCCACACGGTCGGTAAAGATCCTTTATTGTCTTGATAGAGTTTCGGTAATTAGTAAAGAATTTTGATTTCAAAGCTTCGGTAATGGTAGTGTCGTTGATGTTGTGGACATAGAACTGAGCGAATACGCAGGGTTCTATAGCGCCGTTGCCGCTGACATGGAAATAGCTCTTGCCGGCAGCTAGGCAGCCGTTGGAAAGAATACCGTCGCCCCAGAAATCTGCACACAGGAAAGGTTTATCACTTTCCCTGATTTCACGGATGCGATTGCGGACATAGTTACGCTGCTCCGGAGTCACCATTAGGGAGGTGTCAGGTTTTTTCCCAACCGGCATATACTGGAAGTACCAGGCGAAGCCGACGCCTTTATCGATCCAGTGATCAACAAACTTATCGGTTGTAACCAGTTTAGCATTTTGCCTGGTAACGGTGACCGAAATTGCGCAGGGAACGCCATATTTTTCCAGGTAACCCATGGCTCTGAGAATGCGGTCATAGACACCATCACCACGCCTCTTATCAGTTTCTTTTTTATAGCCCTCAACACTGATACAAGGAGTGACATTACCCAAACGCTCGAGTTCTTTGGCTGTTTTTTCATCAATCAAGGTCCCGTTCGTGTAAGTAATGAAATACATATCATTATGCTCTTCAAACAGTCGGAGCAAGTCTCTCTTGCGGACATAGGGCTCACCGCCGGTGATAACCATAAAATAGGAGCCAAATCCTTTGACCTCTTTGCAAACTCGATCCATTACCTCGTAAGAAAGGTCGCCGGATTTCTTTTTGTTATATTCGAAGGCGTAGCAGCCGGTACAAGTCAGGTTACAGCGCATGGTCGGACTCATTACACCCAGCCCGGGCGGGCTGAAACCGTGCTTCTCCTTGAACTCCTCACGCAGCAGCTTGCCTTTCATAATGGCGTTGTTAGCCAGGTTGTTTAAGAGCTTGTAGCGTACGTTCGGAGAGAGACGCTTGTTCATTGCCAAAAACAGATCAGCCATCTTGAGGGCGAATCCTTTGGTGTAGCGCAGGGTACGAGGATCCAGATTCTCCGGATTCTCTTCGTAGTGCTTTTCCATTTTCTTACGCAGCCGCTTGACCATCAAATCGAGGCCGATGCGGGGAACGTAAGGAAGCACTAAGGCGCCACTCTTGGCAGCCATTCCCTTGAGTCGTTTACTTAGCTTTGGTCCCTCTGTCTTGGTACCATTTGCCATATTTTTTGCTTAGTTAAGCCTCTTAGTTAGCTATTTAAAAAAAGAGGCTATTTATTTGCCAAAAAAACAATTACATTGTCTAGTATACACGGGTTTTGGGCATTGTCAAGTTGTTTCACTCAATTAGCTCCCCACCTAAACCTTCATTTTGAGGGCTTTTTGGGTGCTGATTCCCCACTTTTGTCTCAAGGTTTGTTTTACCGGACCTTTTTAGTCTTTTTTAAGGGGAAACAAATTCGGCTCTATGGCCGATTATTTTGTGGATAAATGCCCAAGTTTTCTTTACTGGTGCGGACGGGGAGACTCGAACTCCCAAGGGTTTGCACCCACTAGGTCCTAAACCTAGCGCGTATACCAATTCCGCCACGTCCGCTAGTAAAACAGGTTAATTGTA
>CAZLGC010000008.1:0-9282 GCA_964559275.1 uncultured Candidatus Saccharibacteria bacterium | reverse complement strand
ATTGTAGACCTTGACGAGCCTAAAGTCAACGTTGTGATTGACAAAAAGGGATGATTGTGCTAGTAATAAACCAGACCAAAACAGATCGACAAGAGGAGGATTCGATGAAAAGAATTTTTGGGTTGGCAATGTTCCTGGTTCTCACTGTTCCGATGGCTTTTGCGCTCGAGGAACCACCGCAGGAAAGAATCTACCCTCCCGGCACCCCCGGCGAGAGTGTGGAGGACATCCTGAAGGAACGCGTGGAGGCCTATCTCAGTGCCTTCAAGTGTGTTGCTTCCCCCGGGGAGGATCACACTGACGGGATGGAAATCTCCTTCAACTGGGACATCCGTATGGCGGAGATCTGGTTGAAGAGCGAGCCGACGGTGGCCAAGATTCAGGCTTGGGTAGACGCCGGCAAAACCGATACCGAGAAGCATCTTCGGGCCGAGGGTCTGGAGATGGGTGTGAGAGCCCTCCGTGACAAGCTCCAGCAGCGCTGGCGCCTGGCCAATGGGCACGAGTGGTTTGCGAGCATCGAAAACCCGGAAATCACTGCCCGGATGGACCTTCTCGATAAAGCTACCTGGCGGGCAAGGAGGCGCCTGTCCAGCTACTGGTAGGGCCTGTTCAGGCCCTGATAATACCCTTTTTCACCGCTTGGTGGGAAAGGGTATTTAACTTGACAAAACCGCTAAAATATGATAAGGTTTAGTGTTAGGATTAGGCTAATAGTAGCTTTTTTCCTACGTTCTTTGAAAGCTTACTTGCGTCTATCTGTGAGCACTTTTGGAGCCATAAAATCATGGCTACGGGGGTGCTTACAGGTAGAAAACCAAGGATTTTGAATGAAAGGAGAAGAGAAAGTGAACTGGATTCCGAAGTTGGCGGCAGTGGCTGCTACGATTGCCGGGATGTACTTCATCTCCGGTTGGATCGCGATCCCGGGTTTCGCCGTGATCGCCTGGTTCTTTCGGCGGCAGCTGAAAGAGCTCCTGCAGGGCAAGAAGCTGCAGGGCCTGTTCCGATCTCACTGGGACAAGGCCATGGCTGAGAAGAAGGAAAATGGACTCCTCTGGGTCGTTGCTTATTACGGCGGCTTCATCGGGATGTTCAGCATCCTTCTTCTCGTACCGGCCGTACTCGTCGTTGCGCGGCTAGCTCTGGCAGACATCTCCCTGCTGGGCCCTGTCCTCATTGTGGTTTCACGGCCACACAACCTCGCGATCGTTACCCTAATCCTGTGCGGTCTTGTTTTCTGGAAATACAGCTTCAAGCTGTTCCCGGAAGGCATCATGATCCGGGAGATCGTTCTGGATCGTACCGCTCGCTCGCTGCGGGGTGGCAAGTTCCACTTCTACCATCCGTTTGCGAGGCTGAAAGGGTATTTCATGGGAGAGCATACCATTGACGGTGAGGACCCGAAGCATCCAACCAATGCCCGGGTACTCTCTCGAGATGGTTTCTCTTGGGATGTGGACCTAGCCCTCGTTTTCAAGGCTCAGGACATCACCCTGTTGGCCGGCACCGAGTTCGAGAAGGATATCGATTCTCTCTGGCTTGGACACAAGCGCCAGGCTAAGCCGGGAAAACCGATGGATGATCAGCCCGCAGACTCTGATGGGCTGACGATGGAAGATCTGACCAGGTTTGACCTGGGCCGGATCGAGCAGACCCAGCTGATTCGTAAAGCCTACGTGGCGATGCAGAACCAGGTTGGCGTCTTCTTCCAGGGTAACCCGGAGATCGAGGACCCCAAGGCCAAGGGCTATGGGATGACGGCCGACTCGGTGCAAACTGAGGCGGCTAAGAAGGAACTCGCTGCCGTCCTGGAGAAGGTTGTTCGGCAGAGGGTATACCGGCGAACTCACCCGACACGGGCGAATGCCAGAATCCTTCCGGATGACCAGCAGCCTGTTCTGATTCACGTTCGCGTGAACCAGATCGTTCCTTCCGCCAAAACCCAGGCCGATCTCGGTTCCATCGCCAAGGTAGAACGCCTGAGAGACAAGGGGCTCATCACCGAAGATGATGCCGCCGAAATCTTCAAGAGGGAAGCCCTCTCTGGTGGTGGCGGGATCATTCTGGAATCCGGCGCCAAGGGCCGGCGAGGAGGCAAGCGCAAGTAAGTTCGGGGCGGTAGCTGACGCAAGTCACTGCCGCCCTAAACTTTATCTGTAGAAGCCAGATTATTGTCTGGCGATAATAATGTGTCTTCTACAAACAAGAACTTTTTCCGAAGATGGAGGGTAGATGAAAAAGGTACGACGATTCAGAACTTTCGCTGTCGGGGACTGGTTGCCCTGGGGGCTCAGAATGGTCATCAGCATCGCGATCGATGCGATTGACATTCTGGCCCGCGGCGGCATGATGCTGGCGTCCCTGGGAATCACATCCTTTGCTCCTGACCCGGTCAACTTCACCCTGAACATGATCATGGTGGGGCTGGCGAAGATCATGTGGGGTACGGGATCGATGGTTTTCCAGGGGTTGGAAACGGCCCTGGAATTCGTGCCGGTGGTGAATACAGTCGTAGACTTCACGCCGGTACTGACTCTCTCCGGTCTGTTCCACCTCTTCGACGAGGTAGATCCAGCTGATGTCACGCCGCGGAAGTTCCGTTCTCGAGCGGAGCTGACCCAGCTCGGAGTCACTCTTGGCTCCGGCGGGTTGGTCACCCTGATCACCTGGCGGTTCGAGATCCTGGGGATTCTGGGAGCCATTTCGGCCGGCGCGGCTGTCTGGGCTGTGATGGCGTTCGTGTTCCAGGTAGACTGGGCGCGGGTGTCACGGCCGCAGAGCTGGGCGCTGTCAGTTTCCGGACTCGTCCTGGTAGGTATCATGGCCATTCCGGCGGCGTACTACGCTCAGCTGGAGGCCGAGGTCCTGCGCACGGCAGCCTGGAATAAGATGGTTGCCGACGGGATGGGAGAGTACTTCCCTACTGCCGAAGACCGGGTAGCCGAGATCGGCGCCAAGGCGCAGCGGGGCCAGGAAATCATCGATAATACGGTGAACTCCTGGTTACGGGGCCAGCTCGACGAGTTACTCTCGTTCGGCCTGGGCAAGGAGATCACCCCGCAGGAAACCGCGGTGGATCCCGAAGTCCAAGAGCTTGATGCCGAGATTCTGGAACTGCAAGCTGCTGGTGCCCAGGTGGAAAATCACCTGGATCTGGAACGCTACCATAGTCGGGTAACCTGGCAGGTAGCCGATCGGATGCGCCGCCAGCGGATGCTGGGCTGGTTACTCTTGGCGGGCTTGATGGCTCTGGGATGCATGGTGGTCATTCTCTGGCCCCTGCTCCGGCAGATTCCCCTGAAACCGGAACCATACCGACAGCTCACCGACTACGAAAGGCAGAGGTTCCCGGCTGAGCGACAGCGCCAGCTGCCGCGCCACCCGGACAATCTCCTGCCTCCCCCCGACTAACAACAGAAGACATTAAGCCCTTGGTCACTGACCAGGGGCTTCCTTTTTGAAACCGCCCCAAGGCGGTTTTGTATATGTGAAAACCGCCCGTTCGACCGAAGTCTACAGGGCGGCTTATAGGCGTGCTTACACACCCCCTACTTCTTTTTCAGGAGCGTGTAGATCGACGGATTCCACCGGAGGCGAACCTCCTGAGAATCGGAGAACCCGTCTCCGTCCAGGTCATCCAGACCCACGAGGTCGCCGAGCTGGGCGACCAGGGACTCCTTGACGTAGTCCATGGTCTCGAGCTCTTTGTTCTCCGTGGGCAGGAGAACTGGGTGCCCGGTTGAGGGGTCGATGACGGGGTTGCCCGCGGCATCGACTTTGACCGGGAGCTCAGCCTCGGCCGACATGGTGTCGGTGAAGACGAGGCTGACTACTGGGAACCCGATGCTGAAGATGACGAACCACAGCACCAGGAACACCGCGGTGGGGTGCTTGCCAAGCGCCCCGTCCTTGTTCGCTTCCTTGATCTGATTCTTGAAGAACCAGGCCAAGAAGCCGGCAACGATGAGAAGCAACAATTTCATGAGGGTACCCTCCCTTTTGTGATCAGGGCGACGCGCGCTTGCCGCCCCAGGGTTAACTTGACTTTCTGGGAGGGCTTACGCCACTCCCTGATGAACAAAATGAGGGGTGTTTTTGCACCCAGAGAAGGTCGTTTTTTAAGCGACTTTTTCCGGGCGCAAAATAGAGAGTTTTCTAGGTACTCCTATCCTTAACATAGCAGCTTATCATAATATTGCCTTTTTGTCAAGTTAATTTACCTTCTAGGGTCCATTTTTAGCTTTATTTAGGGAAATAGCTGGCAAAAGCCTCCATTCTAAAGGCAGATAAAGCTTGACAAAAATGGTAAAATATGATAATTTTAGGGGTCGAGATAACTGCAACTTGAAAGCAAAGGAGGATTTGTTCGATGGAACAGATTTTTTCGAACCTTTGGCAGCAGATCGGGGGCGGGCCCGGAGTATTCCGGTTTGTCCTCTTTCTGGTGGTTCTGGGAATCGCCTGGTGGATACTGGCTCGGCTCTACGGCATCTTCGCACGAGCGAAGGGTAAGTCCAAGAGCACATTGGTCGGATTCGGCGCGGTGGCAGCGGTCATCGCTGCGGTCGTGGTCTTCTGGCTTTTCGCCGGAGACTGGACGGAGCAGCTCGCGACCGAGCCTGCTCTTCACCTGCCGCCCCGCGGTGAGGTCGTCGTGGTCCGGGCTGGTGCCAAGAAAGGGGTCACTTTCTCTGATCTGGTGCAACCGGATCAGGAAGTCCACCTGCGCGTAGATCACGGCAAGGCCAAGATCTACGTCAACGGCCGGGCGCTGCTGGACGGACATCCGTATCCGCGAACGTCCGATATCAGCATCCCGCCCCAGGGGTACCCATGGCAGCTGGGCATCAAGTCCGCCCAATCGACGAAGACTACGGTCATCGTCGAGCGGCTGTAGCCCGCTGCGGTAAGACTCCTCTGGCTAGCGTTCGCGCGCTGGTCCGGGGAGTTTTCATTTATCCAAAAACCCCCTCACCCAAGTTCACTTTACTCTCAAAATGAACTTCGAGCGAGGGGGTTTGTTCAGGGACTGCTAGACCAGGGCACCTACTACAGCAGTCACGATGACGTAGGCTACCAAAACAATGACCAAGCCGATGATGGCTTTGATCAGGATGTTTTTAGCCTGTTCCATCTGAGTCTGGTTACCACTGGCGGTGATGTAGCGGAAACCACCGTAGATGATGAAGAGGACAGCGATAGCACCGGTAATACCCAAAACCCAGTTAGTAACTGAGGTTATTAACTCTGATTCGGTTCCACTAGCGACACCGGTAGCGGCAGCAGTAGTTGTGAAGCCTTCGTTAGCGGCAAAAGCTGTATTACATACTAACAGCCCGGCTACAGCGACGAGAGCAACGACGGGCAAAATTGCGACAAGTCGTGATTTCATAATCTTCACCCCCTTTCTGTGTTTATGTTTAGTTTATAAATGACGTGATCAGGTTGTTAGAACCCTGGCGATTACATTGACAATTACGAAAGCAATCAAAACTATAACTAGGCCAATAATGGCGCTGGTCAGATTCTTTTTGGCAGATTCCTGCAATTGCGGGTTACCAGCCGAAGTGATATAGCGGATCCCGGAAATGATGATGAACAGAACCGCCAAGGCCCCAGCAATTCCCAGTACCCAGTTCGTTACATTTTCCAGTACTTCTCCGACAGTTCCAGGGCCGCCACCCCAGGGAGAACCAAGGTTGAAACTGCCAGTGCCGTTACCGTTCGTTGATTTGTCTTTACAGCTGCAGGTTTTACTGGAATCGTCCCAACTTTCAAATTCTTTGCCGGGAAGGCTGCTGCAGTATTGACGACACTCAGCTTCGCTTTGAGGATTAGTTGAGCCGCTCGGCGATCCCGCCTGACATTCACAGGTGCTAGAGGGTGAGAGCCAAACAGCTGTTTCTCCGGAGGCGCAGCCGGCATTTTCGTTTGTGCAACAATCGGAATCGTCGTTACATAAATCTATTCCCTGGCCTATAGGTGGAAACTCAACACAGCTAGTCCCGTTACAATCCTTATAGGCAGCGACATCATGAGTGAAACCTAATATCGCGACAAAGGCCAATACTACAACAGGTAAGAATAGGGCTATCCTTTTATTCATCTTTTATGAGTTGCTGGGCGCTTTGCTGAGCCTGCGACATAGCCTGCTCGACACTGCTGCGACCAACGTTAATATCATCTATCATTCTAGCAAATATAACCTCCACCTGTCTATTATCTGGCTTCCACCAGCTACGGGCGGACAGGGCCTGCTCGGCAAAAACACCCAGCACAGGATCATCTTTTACCTCGGCTATAATGTCACGCCGGGCCGGAGGTCGCTCGGTTACATCTAGATAAGCCTTAGCAATATCATAACCGGTCATGAATTCTACAAACTCCCAGGCCTGATCGGGATATTTAGTTTTGTTAGAAACAGCCATGGCCCAGTAGTTGGGGTAGTTGACTTCACTTTGCCCCTCCCCTATTTGCGGAGACGGAGCGATACGGTAGTTTAAATTAGCTGATTTGTCTTCAAGTGTCTCTTGCCTGAAGGAATAATTCATCATCATAGCAGTCTTCCCAGAAACGAAGGCATCGATTGAATAATCTTGATTCAAATTCCAGGTATAGGTGGCTTTTTGGGCGTTGGCGAAGTCAGTATAATAAGTAGTCGCAATGACACCCGGATTGAAAGCTTCACCTTCGGCATCCACCTGAGAAGCATCAAAAGTTATCTTGGTATTATCATCGTTGATCATCTGGGTTCCGTTTTGGAGCATCAACAGTTCCAGGATATCTGTAGATCGGTTTATGTTAGTGCTGGTTCCCATAGCGGCACCGGACTGTATGATTTCCCCAGCTTCCTGAACAGTCATCTTCTCGACAGCGGCAGAAAAATCTTCCCAGGTTGCAGGGGCATTAGGAACACCGGCGGAATCAAGTAAATCCTGATTGTAATACAGGGCCAGGGTGTCAACGTAAAGCGGGCAGGCATAGATCTGATTTTCATCAGTTAGTTCCGTGGCAGCTACCTCCACAAAAGTATCTTCATATTCTCGCAGATTAAGATGCTCATAGTTGTCGCTGGATTCGGGCATAGCCTGCAGGCGGTCCTGCCAGCGCGGCAGCCAGTCATTGTGAATGGAAAGAATATCAGGACCTTTGTTCTCCTCGGCAGTGCTGGCTGAAATAGCATCAACTAAAGCCTCTTCATATTCAGCAAAGGTAAAAGTTTTTATTTCTACTTTGATATTCGGATAAACAGCCGAGAATCCGTTAGCCAGTTCCAGCATGTCGCGACTATCATCAAAGTTAACCCGCCACCACTGCAAAGTTATTTCCTCTTCCTGCCCTTCTTTCTTAGGCGGGCATTCCAGGCCGGCAAAAGAAAGGCCAACGCAAATAACTAGAAGAACTCCTAGCAATTTGTACCAAGAAATATTTTTCATAAACTTTGAAATTTATTTTGGTTTAGAGACGGAGATTTTTGATATAATCCTTCAGTTCACCATTGATATCATCGCGACACAAGGCGTATTCCAGGACCGCCTTCAGGTAATTCAAGGGATCGCCGGTGGTATACCAGAAACCGTCTTTTATGGCCTCGGCGTAAGCTTTACCCCCGTTGTTGATATAGGAGTGAATGGCGTCTACTAGCCAAAGCTCGTTATCTTTGCCGGGTTTTTGCTTGGCAAGTATCTCCGGAATTTCCGGTTCTAGGAGATAACGACCAAAGGCAACTAGATCAGAAGGTTCCTTTCCGGGGTCTGGTTTTTCAACAATACCTTCAACTTCTCCGGTAGTCTTCTTGAAATCAACGACACCATAGCGGCTTAACTGTTCTTTTGGTGTCTGTTGGCACCCGAGGATTACACCGCCTCCCTCTTTGTTATATCGATCAACTAACTGTTTGGTAAAAGATGTACGCGACTTTACCAGATCATCACCATAAGCGTAGATAAATGGTTCGTCTCCGATCAGGGTGCGAACATTCAGGCACGGGGTTCCGTTCCCGTACGGCCCCTTCTGGCGAACGTAGGTGAAGTTGGCCATGTTGGAGATCTTCTTGATCTCGTCTAGCATTTCCAGCTTGCCTTGTTTTTTCAGATGCTCCTCAAGTTCAAACGTGGTATCAAAGTGGTCCTCCACCGCTCGTTTGTCCCAGCTGGTAACAATTATTATATCCTCGATGCCGGCCTCAACCATTTCCTCAACGATATATTGGATGATCGGCTTGTCTACTATGGGCAGCATCTCCTTGGGCATCGTCTTCACTGCCGGTAAAAAACGGGTTCCTTTGCCGGCGGCTGTAATGACTCCTTTTCTGATCTTTGGCATAATTACTTGAAACTGGGCTTGTGGAAAAGTCCTTAGTTAATTATAACACAAACAGCTTTATTTAGCTAAAAGCGCCCTAAGTATACACCAATTTATTTACTAGTTCAAGCTTGGGGCGCAGTTATCTATGGCACCACCACGAAGATGGAAACAAGCTCGTTACTAAATTTCTCTTCCAAAAAAGCTGCGTTATAAGGGTCAAAATCACCCAATCCTTTCTCTTCGGCGGCATAATAAACATAATCAATTCTGTTTTCAATTAGCCATTCCTTCTTCTCCTCCAAATTCTCGTTGTCGGCAAAGAATTTTTCCATTTGCGGGCGCTTGTCGTAAAAATTTGCTGTTTGCAAATCGTGTCCAATGTATACCCGGCGAGCGGTGAACGCCGGAATAATGAAACCGTCGGTATGACCGGATAGCACAATGTCTTCAGGACCGGAGTTTTCCTGTAACCATTTCAGGGATTCGTATTCAGCCTGGGGCAGGTAAAATGGAGTCGATTTGTAAGTCTTGTGTACCGCGAACAGCGACCAGATGTTGAAAGCATTTGACGGCACCAGAGCGACTGCCAAAATTACGGCGGCCAGCAAAATGAAGACGAATTTAGAGCGCGGAGTTTTGGCCCAGCGATTATAACAAAATACTAAACCTACCGTAGCCAGAATGCCTAGGGGGACGGCGATTCCTTCGGAAAACCGCCGGTTAAAAGGGATAGGTGCGTAAAGGAGGACAAAAGTCAGCCAACACCAGATAGTGACAAAGAATATCTTCGAATCAAACTTTTTGAAAAGAGTCACCGATCCGATTATAGAAAGGGGTATAAGGATACCAAAACCGATTAGATAAAAGAACAATTTCGGGGAAGTGGTCAGGCTTTGCTGTGACCATATTTCCAGCACTGGTTCCGTTTTGAAGATAAACACCCAGGATAAACGTTTGGGAAACAGGAATATT
>CAZLGC010000007.1:0-34608 GCA_964559275.1 uncultured Candidatus Saccharibacteria bacterium | reverse complement strand
AAATGCCGAAGACGTTGCGATCATGCGAGTAGTTGTCCGCGAGCATTTCAGTCGTGACATGGCGGATCTTCTTTTCAAAGACTTTGAAGATGCTATCGCGGCGCTCGACAAAATGAAGCCGCAGGGCATGAACGATCCCGAACCGGAGCATAAAAATAAAAAGCCGGGGGTTTGCTAGGCCAGAATGTATGTAATGCCCAAAGCTTATAAGAAGCCGCGAACGCCCTGGTACGTTTTCTTGATCGGGGTGCTGTTTGGGGCATTCTTCCCGCCGTTTTTCTACTATCTCCTGCAGACGGGCGGCTCGTCGCCGGTTTGGCTGGTGCCGACAATCCTTGTCCTGACACCGTTGGTTCTATTAATAGTAGTCACCTGGGCCAGTCGGCCCGATCCGATTAACCGGCCGGTTAGACAAGCCCAACGGATAAAACTCTGGCCCTCGGATCCGCGCAAATCTCTGGAGACAGCGATTTCAGTCACTTTTATTATCATGATATCGGTTGTGATTCTGCTGGAAATCTGGTTTCCGGGTAAACATATCCTTGATAATTTTTTCTACTGGGGGGAATTGATAATCGGTGGGATAGCGCTGATCTTGACTGCTATTTATCGCTTACCGCTTTCTCGCCGTGATAATTTGAGTTGATGGAAACAAAAAAAACACACTGGCTAGCTACCAAGAGCAACAAAGATCGCTTTGTCTTCTTTTGTGATGCTATTTTTGCTATTGCTATAACTTTATTGATATTGCAGATAGACGTTCCTGACATTGTCTATGAAAACAATATTGATGATGTTCTGATTCAGCTTTGGCCCCGGTTCGTGAGTTTCGCCATCAGTTTCTTTGTCATCGCCAGGTTTTGGTTGGTCCACCTCAATTTGTTTGCCCACATCCGGCGCCTGGATATGAAGTTGGTGGGAATGAATCTGTTTTTCATGGCTCTGATTGTTTTCCTTCCTTTCACAACTGATTTTTACGGAGCGCACGGCGAAAACAAATATGTCCTAGCCTTCTATGTCCTTTCGATCGTGGCTACCAGCCTGGTTTCTCATTTCACCTGGCGGTATGTCCTGCGGCACAAGGAACTTCTGGTAGAAGATCACGATACGGCGGAGCTGCGCAAACATTCCTGGCGTGGCCTGATGATTTCCACCGAGTTCGTTTCCGCCCTGATAATTGTTTTTATTTTTCCCAGCCTGGTTGAATGGTATTGGATAATATTCGGTATCGTTGTAGCCGTTGTTTTGGTCGGCGTCAAAGTCTCAGAATCGCATAACAAGATCAATAAGCTGGAAAAATCAAATGAATGAGCAGACAACAGTTGAGCCCAAGCGGGGGACTAAGGGCGAGTGGCGGGCTTTCATATACCCGGTCTACTACCTGATTGGAATCGTGGTTGGGGCTATGTGGGACATCATGGCAAGTGGTCGTGATCCGGTGGAGAGCTTTCTCTTTTATACGATTGTGATCGGTATCGGGTTGAATATGTTTGTTAGTTTCTTCATGCACTATTTTTTGAGTGCCAAAATAGCCAAAGGTATTGGTTGGGAGCCTAGTCCTTTCCAAAAAGAATTGGCCTGGTCAATTTTGGGCTTGGGGCTGGTTGGTCTAATGTGCATCTGGATTGACGGTATTTTCTGGCTGGCACCAATTGTGATGGTAACGCCGTTTTTCTGGGGAGCCGCCGCCGGGCATATCAAAGAGGCGGTCAAGGAAAAAAACTACACGCCCGGCAATGTCGGTCCGGTCCTGTGGATGGATATAATTCTGCCGATTGTGTGCATTGTTTTAGCAATAATTTACTGGGGTTAATAATATAACAAAAAATATGCCAAAGCATCTGCGCGTAATCTCTGTACTGGTGGCTGGCGCTGTCGCGGTGACATTGCTGGCAGCAGCCGGTTGTGAGAAGTCTGTCTCCGTAACTACCGACGGAACAACCACAACCACTACCACCACCGACGGAGAAACCGTAACAACTACCACCAGCGAATGGTGGACCACCGACACCGATCAGGGAGATATTCCTGATGAGCCGATCGGCGGTGTCATCAATGAACAGAATGTCGAGATCACCGATGTCCAGGTGACTGACATGGACGGTTATTACGACTGGACATTTTCCACCGGCACACCGGATGAGGCTTGTGGCATCATTCTTGAAGATGACGCAGTCCATTTCAGTTCCCGGGAGCTGGCCACCGGCACTTTCGAAAAATTGATGGATGAAGAGATCGAATTTGATGATTATCATTCCTACTATCACTACAACCAGGATGACAACACGCCTATGAGCGTCAATGTTGACTGGGAGGCTAAGGTAGTGGTAAGTGAGATCGATGAGGACAATGACACTGTTTCTGGCTGGGCTCGGTTTGATTTCTCCGATGGAGCGACTCGGATAGAAGGTTCTTTCACGGCTGATCTGTGTGAGTGGTAGTTCCCAGATGATTGCTATCAAGAGGCTAAACGAGAGTTTAGCCTCTTTTGGTAGCAAGTGTTATAATGATTAGAGGAAAATTAATGATGAATAATATGAAATGGTTCTGTATTTTATTTGTTTTTGTACTTTTTGTCTTTCCCTTTTGGGCAGCGGCTGATATAGTCGACCCGGGCTGGAAAGAGGTTGATTATTGTTTTTCTATCAATAACATCGCTGATTACCCAGATTATGATTTTTTCTTGTACAGTGATATCGGGGGTCCGCCGCAAAAAATCGAGGCTGATGAATGTGTGTACTTCTATAAATTTGCCAGCCCGAGAATATTTGCCTTGCCCGCGGGTGAATACGATGAAACTACACTGGCTGTCGGGCAGCCCCTTGATGACCAGGAATCTTTTCTCTCTAACCCGGACTTAATCCCAGCCGACATCAAAATTGAATCTTACGGGCAGGTGACGGTGACTAGTCCGCTGGATAGTGTGGAGGACGTTCTGACAATTGGTTCTCTGACTCCGCAGGCGCTGGAGATAGAAAAAGTGAAGAGAATTTACACCTACACCGACGGCACAATTGAAGAAGAACATTATCAGAACGGTCAAGTTGAGGGGCCGTCCTGGAACTGGAGTAGCTGGTGGTACTGGCTGCTGATTCCATTCGCAGTGGCAATTCTGATCGTTGTGCTGTTGGTCTGGCGTGATAAGCGTAAACGGCGGAGCGCATGATCTACCTGCTCAAGGCAATTCTGTTTACGATTGCAGTTGAAGTCGCTGTCATTGTTCCCTGGTTCTGGAATAAGTGGTGGCAGGCATTTATCTACGTAGCGCTGATAAATTTACTGACAGTGCCGCTGGTTAACCTGGCTTACATCGCGTATCCGAACCTGGGCTTGTGGGAAACAGCGGCTATGATTGCGGAGGCAATTCTACTATGGCGATTGCTACGAATAACCTGGTGGCAAGGGCTTCTGCTTTCCGTAGTTGCCAATCTGGCCAGTTTGCTTGTTGGTTCGATGATTTTCTAAGTATAAGATCGAGGTCAACAAAAATACTAAATATAACAGCTTATGAAACTTACCAGCCAAAACTTTCAGAACAATCAGCAGATGCCGGTAGAATGTACTTGTGACGGCAAGGATCGTTCCCCGCAGCTAACCTGGTCGGATTTCTCCGCCGAAACCAAGAGTTTCGCTCTTTTTTGCAATGACCCGGATGCGCCCGGGGGAAGATGGGTGCACTGGCTGGTTGTCAATATCCCGCCGACAGTTACTTCTTTTCTGGCCGGGATTGAGATGGATGACCACGGCGTGGAGGTGGAGAACAGCTTCGGCCAGCTGCGCTATGGCGGTCCCTGTCCGCCCAGCGGCGAGCATCGCTACGTTTTCACAATTTATGCGCTTGATATCTCCAGTCTAACGAATGTCAATCGGGCCGATTTTGAAAAACATATCGAGCCGCATGTGATTGACAAAGCGCAATTAGTAGGTCTATACAGTCGTCAAATATAGTTTGAAATTAAGCAAAAAAGGAGTAAAATTAACTCCTAGGCTTATTTTTTATGAAAGTTCTTAAGTTCGGAGCGGTTTGGTGCCCGGGATGTCTCCTGATGCGTCCGCTCTGGGATGAAATTGAGGAGGAGATGCCTTGGCTGGAGACCGAGTATCTTGATGTTGACGAGAACCCCGCTCTGGTTAAAAAATACGAACTGGACACTTTTCCGGCCTTCATATTTCTCAACAAATCCGGCGAGGAAGCAACCAGGTTGATTGGTGAGGTGAAAAAAGAGAAGATTATTGAAACTATTGAAGCGAACCGAGATAAATGAGTAATAAACTAAAAACTCTGTTGGCCACACTGCTTTTACTAGCAGTTGTTTTGACTGGATGGGGAACAGCTCGAGCGGAAGATGATCCGGTGTCGGTAAATTTGTTTTACGGCCGGGGTTGCCCGCATTGTGCCAAGGAAATAGAATTTTTGGGAGAACTGGAAATGGAAAACCCTGACCTGGAAGTCAGGTATTTTGAGATTTATTTCAACGAATCTAATGCCAAGCTTTTTCAGTTGGCTGGGCAGAAACTTGGAATTGACGTCAGTGCCGTTCCGATGACGGTAGTCGGCAATGAGTCAATTTCCGGATTTGGTGGCGCGGAGACGACGGGCAAGAAAATAGAAGACGCGATTGATAATTGTCGTCAGGAAGGATGCAAGGATAACATCGGCGCCATTTTGGCCGGAGAAGAAGTCAATATCGAAACGGCGGACTCGGCAGAGCAGTCGTCGGCAGAGTCCGATGCTAACGACGAAGAATCGATCCCGGAAGAAATTGATTTACCCTTGTTTGGTACCATCAAAACTAAGGATTTTTCCATCCCGGTTCTGACAATATTGATTGCCGGAGTTGATGGCTTCAATCCTTGTGCGATGTGGGTGCTCATTTTCCTGATCACGCTTCTACTTGGCCTAAAAGACCGACGTAAAATGTGGATTCTAGGTATAGTCTTTCTGGCGGCCTCGGCAGGCGTTTATTATATCTTCATGGCCGCCTGGCTTAACATTTTCCTTTTCGTCGGTGCTATTTTCTGGGTGCGGCTGGCGGTGGCGGCAGTAGCTCTGGTCGGCGGTATTTACAGTATTAGATCTTTTTATGTTAACCGGGATTCCGGCTGCAAGGTGACTAATACTGAGCAGAGAAAAAAGCTGACCGATCGTTTCCGCGAAGTATTGAACCGGCGTTCGCTTTGGTGGGCGGCGATTGGGCTGGTTGGCCTGGCTTTCCTGGTCAATTTGATTGAGTTGCTGTGCTCGGCCGGCCTGCCGGCAATTTACACAAATATACTTTCGATGAGCGCGCTGCCTGCTAGCCACTATTATTGGTACCTGCTGTTGTATTGTCTGATTTTCCTGGCGGACGATATCATAATTTTTGCCCTGGCCATGGTAACGCTCAAAGTTACCGGTGTCAGCACTAAATATGGTCGCTGGGCCAGCTTGATCGGCGGTGTAATTATGCTTTTGATTGCGGTGATGCTGCTTTTCTTCCCGGAGTTATTGATGTTCGGTTGAAAACCGAGGTTTTTTGATGGGCTCCTGTTAGCTGGGAGCCTTTTTTGATTTATGCTAAGATAAAAATGGTATGAATTACACGCCAACACCAAATCAACCGGTTGCATCGGTGCCTCCGGAACCCCAGGTTCCCAAAAAGCCCCACGGCTGCCTGACAGCTTTTGTGGGTTTTATGCTGGCGGTTTCGCTTATTTGTGCCATCACCCTCGTTAATTTGCGTCTGACAGTTTTTAGCCCAGGTTTCTGGAAAGACTGGTTAGCCGAGTCTGATGCCTATGAAAGGATTGAGGAAGTTTTGCTTCCCAATCTTTTTTCTTCAATGGCACTAACTACTCCGACAGAACAGACGGAAATGATGATGTCTGAGGATGCAGAGGGTTATTATGATGTGTCTGTCTCCGATGAAACTACGGAGGTGTCCTCTGAGTATGAAGACTCACTGTCTGAGGAATCAATCGAGGCTATTGACCAGTTGTTGCAAGACAGCATTACGGCTGCCTGGCTGGAAGAACAATCTGAGACAGCGATCGATTCATTTTTTCGCTGGGTGCACGGTCAGGATGAGGAACTACGGATAGTATTTGACCTGACGCCGCTACAGGGAGCTTTTGCCACCGGTATGATTGATATCCTGGAAATAGAGTATGAAAATTTACCGCCCTGCACAGACGATTTCTCTGATGTTGATCCGGAAGAACTCGAGGGTATGCAGTGTCGATATGAAGGGATTGATTTTGAGGAAGTTAGAGCAGAGTTTGCCAAGCAAAATCCGGAGGAAATCGGCTTCGGTAACATCCCTTCGGAGTACGTTATCGACGAAGTCGCATTTACCTCTTTGGTGTCGGGAGAGGACAGCAATATGACTCAGGATATCCCCGGTTCGGAAAGTGTCCTGGAAAACCCGCCGCATTTATATCAGACTTTCGGGGTGGCAATGTGGATTGCAATAATTCTGACAGCGGTGTTTGCGGCCATAATGATTCTTCTGTATCGTCGTGACCGAGCAGCGATGTCCAAAGCTTTGGGAATAACTCTGTTAATCCCGATGGCAGTAATATTTGCGATTGATTTAGCGATATTCCTCGGGGCCAGGACAATGACAGGCAGACTATTGCCGGTCACAAACCAAGCCACCACGGAATCCATGGCCGTTCCGGCGGAAGTGATAAGTGCCCAAACCGAGATATTCTCGGAGTTTGCTCTCCCGATCCTGGCGGAATTTTTGCAGAAAATGCTTGTTTACCAGATTATTATATCCGGGGTCATGATGGCCGGGGCGATTTTTCTCCTGGTTTTGGCAAGTATTCTGAAAAAGCGGCAGCTTGTAGCTTACTATAACAATACCAATCCACCGGCTTGATTTTGGCAGCGTTTCGTTTTTGTGATATAATGAAGTCAGCTTAAAAATCTAAACAAAACAGCATGGTCAGCACTTTCACGTGGGTTTCCATGGTTATAGTCGGTTGTATTGCCGTGGTTGTAGCCTTGTATATGTTATCGGCCTACCGCGAAGTGAGTAAGGGCGATAATAAGAAAGACACTCCCAAAAACCGCAATTTCTAATGCCCCCAACCAAAAACTCGGCACTTAGCCGAGTTTTTGAGTCGAAATCTTGAAAGAAACAGCAACCAGGGTTATATTAAGAGTAATAATAGTAAAAATTAGCTCATGCGAAAATATATCATTTTAGCTGTGGTATTAATAATAGCCTGTGTTTTTTGGCCTTCTCAATCTCGAGCCGAACTATCCAAAGGCGAAACCGTCGGTATGAACATGCACTGGGCCCTGGATGCTTTTGATGCTAATGGCAAAACCGAGGCTTTTTTGAGAAATACTGGCACCAAGTGGGTGCGGGAGCATTTTGATACCAAATCTCTGCAAGGTGACAACAAAGCTGGTTGGTTGGCTCGTTATGACTATGTTGTCAGCCGCTACCAAGCTAACGACATAAGAGTTGTGGGTATGCTGGCGTATGGCCCCAATGAGAACACCGAGTTTCAGGTGGATGACATCGGTGCTTGGAAGCGGCATGTTAAGGAGATTGTTAGCCGTTACAAAAACTCCATCAAAGTCTGGCAGATTTGGAACGAGCCAGATTCGCCAGACTATCTTTGGCACAATAGTCCTCAGGAATATCGCCCCATTCTAAAATCCGGCTACGAGGCCGTCAAAGAAGCTGACCCAGATGCCACCGTTCTCTCGGCGGGAATCTCATATCCCAACGAAGGTTTCATAGAAACGATGTATCAATTGAATGGCGACACCTTTGATCACCTGGCTCTGCATCTGTATTATTGCCGCAATTACAATGCCGATCGCAATAACACCGATTTGGAAGACGGCCTAAATAACCTTTATGAAAATGTGATCAAAAAATATCGCCCTGATGAAAAAATCTGGATAACGGAAATGGGTTGTTCCACGGAAGGGGGAATAACAACCGACCTGGCAAATGAATATCTACAGAAAAAAGTTCCTTATGTAGTTGATTTACCTTACATCGACAAAGTTTTCCTCTATACTTACCGCGACCGGGTAACTGGTAATTCTTACGAGGACAATTTCGGTTTTGTGACAAGAGCGCTGGAGCCGAAACCCGCTTTCTGGTGGTATAATAGTATTCTCAAAGGTCCTTATAACCAATTCCGATTGTTCCCGGCGCAGGAGCAAGTTCAGGCAGAAGAGTTGCGATCGGGGTTGGAGAGCTACTTCGGCCCCGGTGCGATTCCCATTTCCGATAAAAACTGGAATACGGTTGTGAATTCTTATATCTACGGCGGCTATCCTATCCCAGCCATCGCCCGGGCCATTCGGTTTGGTGGTAAGACGGTTCATCCCACCATTCCCTGGGAGCAATGGAAGGAAACAGACACTTACAAAACCTGGATTGAAATAAATCCGTTTGCATCATAGCAGCTGTTATTGTGAGGGGATTGCTTCGTCCCCCGCCACAGGCGGGGTCCTCGCAATGACAAAGTACAGTTGAGTTGTTAAATTGAGAGGAGGGCTTCATGGTTGAAAGAATATATAGCGTATATATCATGACGAATCGGTATAATACCGTTTTGTATACGGGTGTGACGAATGACATCTATAGCCGAGTCGATGAGCATAAGACTAAACGGTCGAGGGGATTTACGTCTCGGTACAATGTAAATAAGCTGGTGTATTATGAGAACTATTACGATGTTGAAAAAGCAATCAAAAGAGAAAAGCAAATCAAGGCTGGTTCCCGCGCGAAGAAAATATCATTGATAGAAAAAAGTAATCCGAGCTGGATCGATCTAAGCCTCAATTGGAGCTGAATTAAAACATCATCTGTCATTGCGAGGAGCGATTCCGCCTTGGCGGGATCGCGACGAAGCAATCCCATCCCTAGGTGCACTAACGAGGGGATGGCTTCGTCACTTCGTTTTTCGCAATAACAAAAATATTGTGAAACTCCACCAAAACAAAAATTCAGTCGCTGTTCTTATCCTGGTAGCAATCCTGGCAGTTTTTTTGATTGTTAGTTTCTCTCAGATCAATGACTACGGCGTCACCTGGGATGAGGATTTGCACTACAAAACGGGGGAGATGAACATCGATGTCTTTGCCGGCAACGGCTCCATCGAGGACATCAACAATTTCTCCAACTTGCGCTACTACGGTCCGTTTGCCGACATGATCGGCCACTCGTTTTATGAGCTTTTCACCCAGAAACTCGGCTGGCTAGATACGGTGGCCGGGCATCATGTCCATATCATCTTGTTTGCGGCGCTAATGATCGGCGCGGTTTATTGGCTGGCTTACAAAACTCATGGCCAGATCGCGGCGATTTTTGCTACTCTGTTTCTGATTTTCTTCCCACGCTTCATCGGCCACAGCCAGGTCAACATGAAAGACTTACCGGTCACGGCCATGCTGACTTTGGGCCTGTTGGTTTTGTATCTGGCTGTAACCAAAAAGAAAGCCTGGCTGTTTGTCCTGGGCGGCGTCATCTTCGGTCTCAATTTTTCAATCAAAGTCAATGCGGTTTGGGTGCCGATCATTCTGGTTACTTGGTTCTTATTCGCTTACCGCGACAAGATCTGGCAAGGGCTCACCAGGCGTCGTGAACTTGGTTGGAGTGCCAAGCACGGCTTCAAGTCCTGGGGATGGGGGCTCTTGGTTGCTCCCTTTGCGGCCGCGGCAGCAGCTGTTGCTACCTGGCCATGGACTTGGCCGTCGCCAATATCACGCATGTTGGAGGTCGTTCAATATCTTGGTTCTTTCCAATGGGAAGGCAAGATTTGGTACCAGGATCTGATCTTCACCGTTGATGAACTGCCTTGGCACTACGCGCCGGTGCTGCTTTTTTACGTCACCCCAATCCTGTTAATGGTATTTGCCGCTCTGGGTTTAGTTTTGTGTCTCAAAAGTTTTATTACTCTCAAAAACCGCGGGGAAATCCTCTATGTTGTCTGGTTTGTGCTGGCCCTGGGTCTGGTTATCGCACTTGATATCGGCTTGTACGACGGTATCCGCCATTTCTTCATGGTGGTGCCGGCGATGGTACTGCTGGGAGGCGTGGCGGTCGCTTGGGTTTATGGCCTATTCAAAAAGATCCCGGCCAAATCCTGGCGCCGGTTTGCTTATACTGTTTTCACAGTCGTGATGGTATTCTTTTTCGGGTTGATTTTCCGAAAAATGATTCAGATTCACCCCTACAACCTTTATTATTACAACGAAGTGATCGGCGGTATGGGCGGGGCCTATCACTACGTAGAAGTAGGGTACTGGGGGCAGGAATTCCGGGAGGGAGTGGAATGGCTAAATGAGCACGCCGAAGAAGGGGCCCGGGTTGCGATTCTCCCCACGGACAAGATGGGGCGGCGTTATCTGCGTGATGATTTGATTCTTGTCAAAGAAACTCAGGACCCGGACTACGCGATCCATGTTACCAAAACAGCCTTTGAGCCGTTCAAGGACAAAGAGGTAATCTACATTGTCGAAGTCGACGGTGCGCCGCTTCTGAAGGTGAAGCGTGTGAAATAGCGTAAAGTCCTGATGCGTCTCGGCTGAGCTCGACAAAGTCTGGCAGGATGGTCGTCGCCTTCGCCTCAGGCGACACCCCAAAGGTTCCTAGCTAGATTACACCCCAATAAGGTATAATATCCTTAGCCTTAAAAAAAACATATGAAACCAATCGGTCTAATCATTATCGTCCTTGCCATCATCGTGGTCATAATCGGGATTGTTTTGGTGGTGATGAGTTCAAGTTCGGAAACGGCGACCGAGGTGGCGACTTCTCCGGTGCCTACCGCGACAGCTACACCGACGTCTACAACCACAGCTACTCCCGCTGATGATGCTTCTGAAGTAGACGAAATCATCTTGATTGACGTAACTGAAGGCGGCACCAGTAGCGGCACCGCCACCCGGCAATACGTCGATGGGACTTTCACTCACCAGGTTACAGCTACTCTGCCTGACTTGCCGGAGGGAGAGTTCTATGAAGGCTGGTTAGTCAAAGCAGATAATTCCGAGTTCTTCTCGACCGGTAAAATGACCAAGTCCGGTGACGAATACACACTGACTTATACCTCCGCCACTAATCATGAGGACTACCCGCTGGTGGTTATCACTCGGGAAACGGTAGATGATGAAACACCGGAAGAACATATTCTGGAAGGCAATTTGACAGAAATGCTACTACTTTAGGGCAAAATCGCTGCCTCGTACCGCAAAATAGGAAAAGTCCTCTTGATCGGGGGCTTTTCTAGTTATCCATATTTCCAAAGGGCTCAATTTGTGCTATAATTTAGTAGTGAAATAGTCACAAAAAGGTCGCCGGTCCTGACGAAATTTTTCAGTTAGGGCCAAAACAAACACTATTTCCGTTTTTTGCAAAATTATTCTAAATTAGGCAGATTTTTCTGCTGTTTTGAAGTTACTCAATGACCAAGGCTGATTTACCGCCAAAACAGAACGCAACCAAATCCGATGACCTGATGCCGGATGAGGTTAAGCGAGCATACGATGAGCTGCAGGAAGGAGCCCAGACTTTGGCCGAAGTTTCGGCTCGTAACCAAGCTTTGTTGGAAAGCATCGGGGACGGTATCATTGCTACCGATCAGGATGGTTTAATTACTCTGATCAACGGTTCGGCCGAGTCAATGCTGGACAAAAAGAGGTCTGATCTGATTGGAAAGTCGGTGGTTGAATCCGTACCGGTGGTTGATAATAAAGGAAAGGAAATCCCGCTTTATCGTCGTCCCGAGGTACTGGCGCTTTCCACCGGAAAGCCGTCCAGTAACCCGCGCGGGCAGACTTACTACTACAAACGCAAGGACGGCAGTCAATTCCCGGTCGGTATTACCGTTACACCGTTTGTTTTGGGTGAAAAGATTGTCGGTACTATCGTAGTCTTTCGTGATATTACTATCGAAACGGATATAGATCGTACCAAGACGGAGTTTGTCTCTCTGGCCTCGCACCAATTACGCACCCCGCTGGCCACTATTCGCTGGTATGCAGAAATGCTCAAGGATGAGTCACTGGGCAAATTGAACGAAGAACAGAAAGAATATTTGGAGACAATGTACAAAAGCAATCTGCGGATGATCGATCTGGTTGACGCCCTTCTCAATGTTTCTCGTCTGGAACTTGGCACTTTCATTATTGAACCAAAGCCGACTGACCTCGAGGAAATGGCTGACTCCGTGCTCGAGGAACTGGCTGTAAAGATCCAGGCCAAATCAATACAAATTGAAAAAGAATATAGCCCGAAGGATCTGGTTCTCAATGTTGATCCCAAGCTGACCCGTATCATTTTCCAGAATCTTCTTTCCAATGCAGTTAAGTATACTCCCGAGAAAGGCAAAGTCAGTCTTTCGGTAGAAAAGACTGATAAGGACATCCAGATCAGAGTAAAAGATACCGGTTACGGCATTCCCAAAAAGGACCAGAAGCAAATTTTCACCAAGCTTTTCCGGGCGGACAACGTGAAGGTCAAGGAAACCGAGGGTACCGGTCTGGGACTTTACATCGTCCAGTCAATTCTGGAAACCGCCGGGGGTAAAATCTGGTTTGAGTCCGAGGAAGGCAAGGGCACAACTTTCTACGTTAGTCTGCCGCTAGAAGGGATGAAGCAGAAAAAAGGAACTAAGTCTTTAGCATAATTATAAGAAGATAGAAAATGGAAACTATTTCAAAGTTACATCTTCCACTTTCCATCTTCATAATCAAAAAATTATATGGCAAAGGGACAAGGTAAATTCAAAAGTCTGGGGCTGACTGGTCGGTTCATCCTCTGGTTTTTGGCAGTTGGTATTATTCCGATGGCGGTTGTTGGCTATCTTTCATATTATCAAGCTAGCCAGGCCCTTCATCAGGAGGGTAATGATGAATTAGAAGCTGTTTCTGAAACAGGGGAGGAAGCTGTTATCGAAATGTTCTTGGGTGATTTAAGACAGATCGAAGCCTTAACATTCAATGATCTTTTGCATACCACCGAGTATGACGCCGAGAGGGTGGCAGAGATTAGCGAGGATTTGGTAAATGCCCATGAAGATTTCTCTGAATTCTATGAGATATTTTATCTTGATGCCGGTGGCACTGTTATAGCTTCAACCGACGAAAGTTTTGTGGGACAAAACAGGGCAAACGACCCGTATTATACCGAGGTTATAGCAACCGGTGAACCTTATATCAAAGATCCATATTCATCTGACGTAACCGGTAAAATTGGCTATTCTGTATCAGCTCCGGTGACTGATCATAATTCAGGTCAAATCGTGGGAGTTATGGTGGGTCGTATGACGATGGATAGTCTGAATGATCTCCTTATGCATGCGGCCGAAGCTACCGGGGAGACTGGCGATGTTTTTCTCTTGAATGATGAAAAAGTTTTCATCTCCGCTTCTCGTTTTGGGGGTGATTCTGTAATTTTGGAGCAAGATTATGATAACAACTATGTAACGGAATGCTTAAACGGGGAAGATGTACAAGGGGAAGGAATCGATTATCGTGGTTCGAATGTTTTAGGGGCTTACAAATCAAGTGAAATAATTGATAAATTAGATAAGAATTGGTGTATGGTGGCAGAGATTGATGATACGGAAGTCAATGCCCCCGCAGTCGCTTTGCGTAATCAGATTTTGATAATTGGTGCTGTAGCCCTGGTTGCCATAGTATTGGTAGCCTGGTACGCTTCCCGTTCCACCGGCGAATTCGTCAAACGCCCGATTCGTAAGGTGGTTGAGCAGATGGGTTCAGCGTCATCCCAATTATCGTCTTCCTCTCAGCAGACTTCGGCAGCTGCCCAGCAGAACTCCTCAGTCGCGCAGCAAGTTGCCTCCGGCGCCACCCAGCAGTCCAAGCAGGCAGAAGAGATCTCCAAATCGGTGGCGCAAATTTCCGCCGCTATGCAGCAGATGTCATCCTCGGCGCAGGAAGCGTCCTCCAACGCCATGCAGACTTCGCAAATGGCGCAACAGACCGGTGAGAGCTCGGAAAAAATCAGTGACATTGTTGAGACTATTACCAGTATTGCCGAGCAGACCAATTTGTTGGCATTGAATGCCGCCATTGAGGCCGCTCGGGCGGGCGAGGCCGGTCGCGGCTTTGCCGTAGTGGCTGATTCCGTCAGCAAGCTTGCTGAAGACTCTGGTCGCTCAGCTAACAAGATCAAGAAAATTGTCGAGGATATAACCATGTCGATGGGTAATACCGTCACGTCGGTCCAGTCGGTCTCAACCAAGATCCAAGAGATTTCCTCAGCTATTCAGGAACAGGCTGCCACTGTACAGCAGATTGCCAAAACAATGGACTCCATTGCCTCGGTGGCCGAGCAAAATGCCTCCGGTGCTCAGCAGCTGTCCGCTTCTACACAGCAGCAGAGCGCTGCCAATCAGCAAGTGGCTGCCGCGTCTCAGCAGTTACAGTCATTGGCAGAAGAATTGAGCAAGCTAGCCGGTGAGACAAACAACATGGCCAAAGAGATAGCTGAAAAGCAGAAAACTAGTGTTGCTCCCCCAGAAATTCCCAAGCCAAATAAAACCGTCAAAATAACTCCCAAGAAAGGCTAATTATATGGCCCAACAAGACCTCAAAAAAATCATCACCGAGGTGGCCGGCGCCGATCAGTCGGAAAAGGAAAAGGTAGAAGAGTATATCCAGATGATGGTCTTTGAGTTGGACGGGGAGGAGTACGCTGTACCGCTGACGGAACTGCAGACAGTTATTCTGATTCCCGAAATCACCCCGATACCAAATTCCCCGAAATTCATCCGTGGCATCCTCAATCTGCGCGGCAAGATCGTAGTTGTAATAGACCTGGAAAAAAGATTTGACCTTGTCCGGGAAAACAAAATCAAACCAAAGCACATCATTGTTGTCGCTGAAAACGATAATCAATATGGAGTGATAGTGGATGAGGTGAAAGAAGTCATGCAGGTCCCAAAAAGCAGCATTCGGCCGACACCCGAGCTTGTTTCTACCAAAATTCACGCCGACTACTTGGAAGGCGTGATTGTTCTGGATGATGAAGATAAAAAGAAAGATAAGGAAAAAGAAGAGGGAAAAGAGCATGCCCGTCTGCTGATTTACTTGAATTTGGAGAAACTTCTGCAGGAGAAAGAACTTCTGCAAATTGGTGAGACCATCAAGAAAACAGCCAGGTCTAAATAATTAAGAAATTAATCCTATGGAATTTAGTAAAGAAATTTTGGAAAAGGTTTCCAGGGCAGGTGCTGATAAAGTATCAGCTGCCTTTTCCAAATTATCAAAGCAAACTGTCAACGTTTCCGTTTCCGAAGCGGAAGTGGTTTCACTGGCGGATATCGGCCAGCGTATCCAACCGCAAGAAGGTCAATCGGTAATTGCCTACACCCAGATGATTGAGGGTGTCAAGGGGGCATCGGTTCTGACAATGGGGCGGGAGCAGGCCTTGATCTTCATTGATCTGATTAATGAACGTCAGCCCGGGACAACCGGTATCCTGATGGATCTGGACCGATCCGCAATCAAGGAAACGCTAAACATCCTTTCCAACTCTTTCCTGACAGCGTTGTCCGACATGACCGGATCCAATCTTATGATCGGGGCGCCGCACATGCTGCCGGTGACCAGTCTGGAAAAATCAATACAGCGTGCTCTACAGCAGACCACTGGTGATGCTATAGTCTTCAAGACCGTTCTTGAGGTCGCTGGATTCAGAATCACCGCCGAGCACTACATTGTTTTTTCGGAAGAATTCGCCAACGTCATAGCTAATCTTAAATAAAATAATCTCTAAAAAATATGGCTAAAGATTCAAAAATTCTCCTGGTCGACGACTCTGCTTTTATGCGCAATGTTCTAAAGAATATTCTGCAGGGAGCAGGTTACAGCAACTTCGTCGAGGCTGGAGATGGCAATGAAGCTGTCGAAAAATTCAAATCTGAGAGCCCGGAACTGGTTTTGCTGGACATTATCATGCCGGTCAAGGGTGGGGTCGAGGTGCTGGAAGAAATTGGGAAAGACGCCAAGGTCGTTGTTATCAGTGCGGTTGGCCAGGATGCAGTAATTGAAGAGAGCAAAAGCAAAGGAGCCATCGGCTACATCGTCAAACCATTTGACAACGATCAGGTCATCGCTGAGGTAAAGAAAGTTATCGGTTAATAAGGCGGGAGAATACCTGAATAAATTTGCTGAAAAAACTGAAAAAAATCAGGGTTTTGGTTGTTGACGATTCTTTCTTTATGCGCAATCTGGTAACAGATTTGCTCAGCAAGGATCGTCAGGTTGAGGTTGTCGGAACGGCTAAGAACGGAGTTGAGGCAGTCGGCGAGGCGGTTCGCCTCAAACCGGACGTCATCACGATGGATTTCAATATGCCGCGGATGAACGGGGCCCAGGCGGTTGCTGAGATTCTGAGTAACTGCCAAAAAAAGTTACCGGGCGTGGTAATGTTTTCTGCTTATACCACGGCCGGGGCCGAGGCTACATTGGAAAGTCTGCGGGCCGGGGCAGTTGATTTTGTGGCCAAACCCTCTGGTGAGCTCTCGCTTGATATTGATAAAGTTGAAGATGAACTGCTATCCAAAGTTCACGCGGCTGCCAGGGCTGTAGTTAGGCCGCGTTCGCCTTCGCAGATACCAAAAAGCAGTAAGCACCCGGAGCCGCCGAATGGACCGGCTGAAAGATTAGTAGTGATAGGAGCTTCTACCGGTGGCCCGCCAATTGTGGAAGATATCCTGATGGATCTACCCGTAAATTTTCCCGGGGCAGTCTTGGTGGTTCAGCATATGCCGGAGTACTTCATAAAGAAGTTTTCCAAGAGGCTGAATAAGCTGACACCTTTCACAATAAAGGAAGCAACTGACGGCGAGATGATAGACAAGGGCGATATCCTGATAGCTCCCGGTAATCGTTTTATAGACATATCCCGGCAGGCCAAATCCAAACAGCGTGAAATCAAGCTTGTTTCCAATAATCAGGACCAGCGTGGCCTTACTTCTATAGACAGGGCAATGACCTCCGCGGCCAAGAGTTATGGTGCCGACACTATCGGGGTTGTTCTAACTGGCATGGGGGAAGACGGTCTGCTTGGGATGAAAGCAATTGAAAAAGCCGGAGGCTATACCATCGCTCAGGATCCGGCCAGCGCCGTGGTGGCATCAATGCCGGTCAGTGTTATCAAAGAACGCCTGGCCCAGGAAACGCTGGCGCCGCGGGGAATAGCGGCTCGTATCATTGAACTTTGTGAAAAAGAATAATGGACCTTTCTAAATTCAAAGATCTCTATATAACCGAAGCCGAAGATCATTTGCAGAAACTGAATGACAATCTCTTAAAAGTGGAGAAGCAGCCGGGTAATCAGAAGCTGCTGGATGAGCTGATGCGTTCTGCACATTCCCTAAAGGGCTCGTCAGCCACAATGGGGTACCAAAAAATGGCGTTTTTGACACATGTCCTGGAAGATGTTTTTGACTACGCGCGCTCGGATGTACTGGAGCTGAATAAAAAAATTATCAACGAGCTTTTTAAGGCATTTGACGCCCTGGAAAGGGCGGTGAAAAAAATCAAAAAAGACGGAAAAGAAACCAACTTAACCGCTACGACTAATAAGATAAAGAAGATAACCGGGGTGGAAACAGAAGGGGTTGGGAAATCAAAACGGACTGCCTCGGGAAAGCCAGTTTTTACCAAGGGCAGTAATTCTAAAAAGAGTAAAGATTCAAAAGAGAACAAAAAGTCAGAAAAGAAAGGGGGTGCGACAGAATTAGAGGAGGAGGAAGTGCGCGAGGCGGTTGAATCGGCTGAAGTTTCTCATATCAAAGTGCCGGTGGAACGCCTGGATAAGCTGATGGGACTGATGGAAGAGCTGCTTATAGACAAAATGAAGCTGCAAATATTGCAACGGGCCAATCCGGAGATCCGCGAAGTTGTTGAGCATCTGAATCGCCTGGTATCTGATATCCAGTATCAGGTTATGCAGTCTCGTCTGGTTCCGGTGGAACAGATTTTTGCTCGTTTTCCCCGCATGGTCAGGGATCTTTCCCAGAAAGAGAAGAAGCAAATCGAGTTTGAAATATCAAGTGGCGGCCTGGAGCTGGACCGGACAATAATTGATGGTCTGGCTCAGCCTTTGGTTCATCTTCTGCGCAATGCTATCGATCATGGCATCTCCCAAAAAGGCACGATTGATCTGCTCGCACGCCGGGAGAAAGACTATGCGCTAATCATGGTCACTAACCGGGGCGAGTCAATCAATTGGGAAAGTGTAATCCAATCAGCTATTGATCGTAAGATAGTTACAGCCGCGGAGGGACAGAAGCTGTTTGCCCGTCTCAAAGAAAATCCGATCTTTGTTGACCGCGATATCAAAAATCTGCTTTTTAATCCTCGTCTCTCTACTAAAAAGAAAGTGACGGAAACCTCCGGTCGGGGAGTCGGGCTCAGTGTTGTAAAAAAATTCACCAATCAGTTAGGCGGTAGGGTGATTGTCCAGTCGCCGCTCGTGAACACGCGTTCACAAGACAAGGAAAAGATTGCAACCAGTGATGGCGCCAGTTTCACAATGGAACTGCCGCTGTCTCTGGCTATTATCAAGGCTTTGCTTGTCAAAGCCGACGGATCCCAATTTGCCATTCCTTTCTCTAGCATTGAGCGGACAGTCAGGATACCGCGAGACAAAATCAAGAGCTTGGGAGATCAGGATGTGGCGATTGTTGACGGTCGTGAGGTTCCGCTAGCCCGGCTGCACAACATTTTCCGGCTGGTCGACAAGATGGCTACCCAAAAAACTGTGACCGAAAAGGAGGCAGAACCAGCCCCCTATAAGTCACACGACCTGGCAGTGCTGGTTAGGCGCGGCCAGGACACGGCCGGCGTGGTGGTGGATGATTTGTTGGGTGAGGAGGAGATCACAGTCAAGCCGCTACCCAGCATATTGCGTCGAGCCAAGGGTTTCTCCGGCTCAACCATTCTCGGTGATGGCCGGACTATACTAATTTTGGACACAGTCGGTCTTTTGGAGGATACGCGAAAACTTTTAAGAATGTAATTCTATATGCCCAAAGAAATAATCAACAACAAAGAGAATGACCAGCTCAAAGAGATAGTCAACATCGGCGCCGGTAATGCCTCCACGGCTCTTTCCACTATGCTGGGAAAGAAAATCCAGATGAATGTACCCGAGGCGACCGTCGGCCCGATTGAAAAGGTACAGCAATTTCTGGGTTCCAAAGACGATACTGTCTTGGCGGTGTTTCTGAAAATGTACGGCGACGCCAACGGTGCCATGGTGATGATTTTTTCTCCCAAAAGCGCCTTGGCTTTTGCCAAGCTGCTGACCAAAAAAGACAAGGCAGACATAGATGAATTTGATGAGGAAGATCTTTCGGCGATGAGAGAGATTGGCAACATTCTCCTGGGAGCTTCAATTACAGCTCTGTCCAAATTTTTGGATATGAACATTCTGCACACCATTCCTGACGCGGTGGTCGATATGCTCGGCGCCATTATGGATTCAGTAATCGTTGAAATCGGGCAGGAAGAAGAAAAAGCCCTTTCATTCAAGGTTACTCTGAGCATTGAAGAAGAAGGGGTTGATGGGGATCTTTATTTCCTGTTTGATTCCAACTCCACAGCCAGGATTTTGTCTGCAGCCAGGGCTAAATTGGGCAACAATAATGGGTAAAGAGATATCTGTAAAAACCGCTGAGCTGGCTGTCGGTCATAATGATGACATCCTGAAAACCGGGAGTGTCGGCTCTTGTGTGGTTATCACTCTTTACGATCCCAAGGCCAAAGTCGGCGGGTTGGCTCATGCCATGTTGCCGCACAACAAAAAAGGAGAGCCCAGTACCTCGCCGGCTAAGTATGTCTCGGAGGCTATCGATAATCTGGTTGCTGGCATCGAAGAGATTGGCGGGGATCGTAAGCATTTCGTTGCCAAACTGGTTGGCGGAGCCACCATGTTCCAGCGCCTGACAGAGAACAAGCACAGTATAGGAAATATGAACGCCGAGGTTAGTCGGGAGCATTTGCAGAAACTAGGAATCAGGCTGGACAAGGAAGATACCGGCGGCAGCAGCGGCAAAATGGTGGAGTTTCATCTGACCAACGGTGTAGTTAATGTAACAACTAAGTTATAGAAGATAGAATCAAATATCTTCAATCTTCAAATCTAAAAAATTATGCCCAAAAGGAAAATATTAATCGTCGAAGATGAAACCGATGTTCAAAAAATACTTACCGAGAATCTGAAACAAGCTGGTTACCAGGTGGTCAATGCGACTAATGGAGAGAAAGGGGTAAAGGCGGCTTTACAGGAGCACCCGGATCTGATTCTGATGGATATAATCATGCCGGTTAAAGATGGGATGACAGCTCTCAAGGAAATCCGCCGGGATGCTTGGGGCAAAAATGTCCCGGTAATTGTTTTGACTAATCTCAGTGACGGTGACAGGTCGGAAACAGCTGATAATTTAGGGGTTCAGGACTACCTGGTAAAAGCTGATTGGGATCTACGTGAAGTCGTGGAAAAAGTGAAGCAAATGCTCTCTAGATAAACAATATGAAAAGAGAAACAACTGCTAAATCAAGTATCCTTTATCCCTCAGCGGAAACGATTAAGTTTCTGGATGCTATTAACGCCATAGTTGTTTCTTTGGATAAGGACGGCAAGATTTCGTTTATAAACAAGGCCGGTCGAAATCTTTTGGGTTATACCAAAAAAGAGTTGCTAGGCAAGGACTGGTTCAAACAGGCTATACCGGCCGAGGCCCGTAAGGAAATAAAAGGGGTTTTTCGTAAACTGATGGGCGGTAAGATGAGTTTCGTGAAAGTATATGACAATGAAGTGGTGACCAAATCCGGAAAGAGGAAGATCGTTTCTTGGCATAACACTCTGCTGAAAGATAAATCCGGCAAAATCATCGGTACTCTCAGCGCCGGTACGGACATTACTGAAAAACAGGAAATTCAGCAAAAACACCGGCAAGGCGAGGCTACTCTGCGTCAGATGGCGGAAACAATTAAGGGCTGTTTCTGGATTACGCGCTGGTCTGATAAGCAGACAATATATGCTACCAAGGGTTTCGAAAAGATATGGGGCCGCAAGCTTGAAGATTTGTATAAAAAGAAAAATCTATGGGCGCAGGCGATCTATCCAAAAGACAGAACAAAAGCGCTCCAGAATTTCATTAATTTGGGTAAAGGTCAAAGCTACAGTGAAGAATACAGGATAAGGCGCCCGGATAAATCAATTCGCTGGGTTCGCGATCAGGGCTATCCGGTAAAAGATAATCAAGGCGAAGTGAAAAGAGTGGTAGGTCTGGCACAGGATATAACGAAAGAAAAAGAGGCGGAGGAAAAACTGAAACTTTCCGAGGCTAAGCTGGAATCAATAATTTCCTCTACACCGGATCTAACCTTCGTATTCAATAAAAAACTTGATTTTGGAGAATACTATTGCCCGCCGGAAATGGAAAAAACCCTTTATCTGCCTCCTAAAAAGTTTCTGGGCAAAAATATTAATGATATCTTCCCTAAAGAGCTTAGGGAAGTCGTTGTTCCGCCTTTGCTGGAGGCAATGCAAAAAGAGATTTGCACCAGTTTTGATTATGAGATTCCGATTCGGGGTGAGATCAGATACTATGCTGCCAGGGCCTGTCCCCGCCGGGATGCCCGAGGCAGAGTCTGTGGTGTGACTGTAGTTTCTCGTGATATCAGTCAGCGTATTAATGCTGAGGAGAATATGCGTAAGTTTCAGCTAGCTGCCGAGGGTGCATCTGATCATATAGTTATTACTGATATTGACGGCAAGATAATATTTGCTAATCAGGCTGCCGAGGAGAATACCGGTTATTCGCGTAAGGAGATGATCGGCAAAAATCCGTCTTTGTGGGGGCAGCAAATGCCGGTAGAATTCTATAAGAAGCTATGGCGCACCATCAAGATCGAGAAAAAGCCCTTTTCGGGGGAGGTCAAGAATAAGGGAAAGGATGGCCGGCTCTACGATGCCGAAATAAGGTTATCGCCGATTCTGGGTGATAAAGACGAAATCATCTATTTTCTGGGAATTGAACGGGATATCACCAGAGAAAAAGAAATTGACCGGGCTAAAACGGAATTTGTATCTTTGGCTTCACATGAGCTGCGTGGCCCGCTGACAGCGATCAATTGGTATACCGAAATGTTGCTGGGCAGCAAAGAAGATCTATCGCCGCGATGCAATAAATACCTCCAGGAAATAAAAGCCGGTGGCCGGCGGATGGTAAAACTCGTCAATGCGCTGCTCAATGTTTCCCGAATTGAGCTTGGTACATTTACCATCAAACCGGAGCTTTCTAGTGTTACCGCTATCATTGACCAGATTTTGAAAACAAGACAAAGCAAAATAAAGGGAAGAGGGCTGCAGATAACGAAGAGTTACCAAAAACATATTCCGAAAGTGAAGATCGATCCGGCTCTGATTCGTACAATTATGAGCAATGTTATCAGTAATGCCATTAAATACACGCCGGCCGGTGGTAAGATATCAATAGAGGTCAGCAAGAAAGGAAAGGATATCGTATTCAAGGTTATCGACAGCGGCTGCGGTATCCCGGCCAATCAGCAGCACCGGGTCTTCGAAAAGCTTTTCCGGGCGGATAATGCTGTCTCAATCGATCCTGAAGGACACGGACTAGGTTTATATATAGTTAAGTCAATTCTTGACCAAGCCGGTGGGAAAATTTGGTTTGAATCTGCCTTGAATCAGGGCTCGACCTTTTATGTGTCGATTCCTGTCTCAGGCATGAAACCACAGGCTGGCAAAAAGGAGCTAACCTAACATGGAAACAAAACCCAAAATCCTCGTTATTGAAGATGACATTCCGGTGCAAAAGGTTCTGGCTGATAAGCTCGGAGCCGAAGAACTTGATGTGATTGTTGCTTCGGACGGAGAAAAGGGCCTCAAAATGGCCTTGGCTGATCACCCTAACCTGATTTTGTTGGACATTATCATGCCCAATATGGATGGCATGACTATGCTCCAAAAACTACGTCAGGACGAGTGGGGTAAAGACGCCAAAGTTGTCATCTTGACCAATTTAGCTGATGCCTACAAGGCTGAAGAAGCCAATAAGAGAGGAGTCTTTGACTATCTGGTCAAATCAGACTGGAAGCTCGAGGATTTAGTCAAAATGGTTAAGGACAAATTGAATAAAAAATAATCAGATGGTTGAAATTTACGGGGTAGACCCGGACAAAGACGAGGTAACACCCTTGATGATTAGGGATGCCATCGTTGAGTGTTTTTACAAAGCTCATTGTGTTGATGCCGATCTACTGGACAACGAAACAGATGCCAGCGAAAACATGAATCGCAATTACTGCCAACAAATTGTTCGCAAAGCATTCAAGGACGGCGGCGGTGATTTCGATCACCCGACCAAGGAGGGAATTATGGGGGCTATCGGCGAACTCAAGAAATTCGCTGCCAATTTTCGCGACCCCAAAATCATCGAGAAACACGCCGGCGAAATCATGACACTGCTGAAAAAGTTACCCTAACCAAATGCCCGAAAAAAAAGACAAGTTTTCAAACGGGGCCTTTTCTGATGAACTGGCTAAATACAAAGCGGTTTTTGACAATTCACCAGCCGCTATTGTTTTGTTGGACAAAAAGGGAACCGTCTTGGATCTAAATGGTCGTCTCTATGAATGGCTTGGCTATCGCAAGGAGGAAGTTCTTGGCAAGAATCTTTTGGCACTTCCTTATATGACCAAAGCCAGCAAGACAAAGGCAATGAAACAGTTGGCCAAAAGATTCCTGGGACAACGCTTGGAGCCGTACAACCTTGAATTCATAACCAAGAAGGGTGAAATCAGGACCGCCCGTATTTATGGGGTTATCATTCGTGACGCCAAAAACAAAATGGTGGCCGATCTAGTCAGTATTATTGATATTACCAATGAACGGGCGATGGAATCTAAAGCCGAGCAGTACCTGGATATTGCCGGTGTTCTTATCTTGTCTTTGGATAGTAAGGGGAATGTTGTCATGATTAATAAGCGCGGTGCTGAGATCCTGGGTTATCCCAAATCGGAGATTGAAGGTAAGAATTGGTTTGAAAATTTCTTACCCGAATCAAACCAGGAGAAACTACGCCAGGGTTTCCAGGATCTAATGGGAACCACTGACAGAGAAATTGACGAAGTTTTCAAAGAGGGAGGGCTCAATGAGGTCCTGGCCAAAGGGGGAATCGAAAAAATTCTGCTTTGGAATAATGCCACTATCCGAGACAGTGAGGGGAAGGTTATTGGCACACTGAGCTCGGGGCAGGATATCACCGAGCGGGAAGAATTCAGGCAGAAGCTTCAGGAAAACCAGGAACGATTCAATTTGGCAATGAAAGGTACCAAAGACGGGATTTGGGACTGGGATCTGCGTACCAACGAAGTTTATTTTTCTCCGCCCTGGAAAGAGATGTTGGGTTTTAGGGACGATGAAATCCCGAACGATTTTTCTGAATGGGAAAAAAGGTTGCATCCGGGAGACAAAGACAGAGTAACGAAATCAGTCCAGGATTATGTCAAAAGTGCTGGCGATAAACCCTTTGAGATTGAGTTTCGAATGCAGCACAAAGATGGCCATTATGTTGATATTTTGGCTCGAGGTTTCATGCAACAGGACAAAGCCGGAGAAAACATTCGGTTGGTCGGTACCCATGTTGATATGAGTGAACGGAAAAAGTCCGAGCAGGAAATCAAAAAGATAAAGGAAAGCTATGATATTTTGACAGATAATGCTAACGAAGCCATATTTTTGGTTGATCTCAGCGGCGGGCAGATAAAATATGCCAATAAAGCGGCGGAAAGGATTTTTGGCTACACTTCAGAAGACTACAGGAACAATCCTCGCCTGGGCCTGGAAGTGATTGTTCCCGGATTTGCCGAGAAACAGGCCGAGGTAATTGCCAGGATTGTATCAGAGAAGAAGCCCCAAAGAAATGTTGTTTTGGGTTGGCAGGCCAAAGATGGCCGCCGGGTCATAATGGAGCACACGATTATTCCCATTCTTGATGACAAGGGCACTGTCAAAGAAATCCAGTCAATTGGCCGCGATGTGACCAGGCAGCGCGAAATGCAGAGAAGAATACAGGAGCGGGAAAATCAGTTGCGCGAAGCGCAGAGAATTGCCCGAATTGGTAGCTGGTCCTGGGATATAAAAAAAGATCAGATTAGTTGGTCCGATGAGATGTACCGAATATTCGGAGTCAACCGATCAGATTTTGATGTAACCTATCCGGGATTTTTGCAGCTTGTCCATCCGGAAGACCAAAAAAAGGTCGATGACAGTGTTCGGAAATCTTTGCGTGAAGGTGGTAATTATTCAGTGGATCATCGAATTAAGTTGCCCGGCAACAAAATTAGGTTTTTACACGAGAGAGGAATTGTGTTCTATGGTTCGGGTATGGATCCGGTACGGATGGTAGGAACCACTCAGGATATAACAGAGCGAAAAGAATATGAGAATAAATTGCAGGCCAAAGTCAGGGAATTGGAACACATGAATGAACTTATGGTCGGCCGGGAATTAAAGATGGTTGAGTTAAAAAAGAAGCTAAAAGACAAGGGGGAAGATAGTAATGCCAAATGAAAACGATCCGGGTGAAATTTCTGTCACTTTCGCGCAAAGTCGAAAGCGTTTTTTGGTAGGAGTGGCAATTCTAGGTGCTGTTATTTTTGTTTCCTACGCCATTGTCAATTTCACTATCAGCGACATCTGGCCGGCTTATCTGGAGCTAGCACTGGGGATTGTTTGTGTTCTGGCGATTATCCTGATCCGGTATGAGCGCACTGTAACCGCAGCTCTGGTTACCGGTGCACTGGTTATTGCCATTATATCTATTCACAATTTTGGTACCGGCGGCTTCTACAGTACGGGTCCTTTTTGGATATTTATGTTTCCGCCAATTATCTTTGTGTTGCGAGGTTATCGGCGCGGCCTGATATGGCTCGGGGCAATGTTTGGGGTCTTTTTGTTGATTTGGTGGCTACGGCCGTGGCCAGATTATTTCACCTTGCCGTACAGCGATTTTTTCATCCTGATGTTTCTGATTGTATTAGCCGTGGTCTCTGTTCTCATTTATTTTTACCAATACTCACAGGAGCAAAGCCAACGCATGATAGCCCGTCAGACCCTGCAATTACAGAAAAACAATGCTTCGCTGCAGAGACAGATTGAAGAAAAAGAGCAAGCCATGAAGGAAATGACTGAAAAACAGGCGGAGGTGGAGAAGCTGAATCGTTTGATGATAGGTAGAGAGATTAGAATGAAGGAAATGAAAGAAGAAATAGCCTTGATAAAAGGCAAAACCAAATGAAACTAGCAATCAGAGGCGTAATTGGAATAACGATCATTATCGGAATGGTCCTGATTTTTGTTGGTATTATTAGTCACTTGGCCTTGCACAATTTCTTGCTGGAGAGAAGCTTCGAAGACCTGGAATCTCTGGCGGAATTGCAAGAACTGAGGCTAGAGCAAATAATCAAAAAGGACACCGAGCGTATTAACGGTGTTACTAGCCGAACTCAGTTGCGTATTAGTCTACAGGACTACAATGCGACCGCGAATTCGGAGTCCCAGGCCAAAATTGAGACGATAATAGCCGATGCTCGCGATTCCATCTCTGATTTTCGCAATGTCAGTATAATAAACCCTGCCGGTTTGGTTGTTGCCAGCACCGGTGGTTTGTCCGTTGGCGACGATGTCAGCAATCGGGAGTATTTCACTGCCGCGCGGGAGGATGATTATATCTCAGCTATAACTTATGATTCAGAGGGGCAGGCGACCATGTACTTATCCGGGCCGTTGATACGGGATGACCAGTTCCTGGGAGTGGCGGTAATGGAAACTGATCCCACCGATGTGTTGCGGGTAGCAACCGACTATGTTAGCGCGTTTGGGGAAACCGGTGAAACGGTGATTGCCAAGGAGGAGCCTGGTGGTGGAATTGATTTTTTTGCTCCGCGTCGATTTGAGGAAGAAGCGGCCCTGGAACCAGCCGAAAGGGAAACAATGGAAATAGCTGCACCAATGATACACGCCCTACAAGGAGAAGAAACTGTCTTCGCCGAATCACTCGATTACCGGGGAGTAGAGGTTTTTGCAGCCAGTCGCTACCTTGATTCGACCGGTTGGGGATTGGTAGTGAAGCTAGATAAAACACAGGTTCTGGAATTGGGTGAATTTTTCCGCGATATATACTTATATGTTTCTTTGGCAGCTCTGCTGCTGGGAGCATTGGCCGCTTATCTGATATCACGCCCCATTACGAGATCAGTCAGAGAGCTACAGACCAGCGCTGCCCGCATTGCGTCTGGCGATTTTTCAAAACCTGTTGAGGTCAAAGACCGAAGCGAAATCGGCGAGCTGGCAGAATCCTTTGAGACCATGCGTCGCAAAGTTATGAATTCACGTCTCCAGGTGGAAAGCCGGGTGCAACAGCAAACGGAAGAATTGCAAATGAAGGGTGACCAGCTGGAAAAACAACAAACAGCAGTACTAAATATCTTGGAAGATGTGGAAGAGGCCAAAAAGATATCCGATCGTGAGAAGGAGAGAACCGCTCGTATCATTGAAAGCATTGGCGACGGAGTTTTCGTGATTGATCGGGGAAATCGTATCCTTCTTTTCAATCGCGTGGCAGAGGATTTGACCGGATATAGTGAATCGGAAGCGATTGGCCAGAAATATTCTGATATCATACATCTAGTTTTCGAAAAGTCAGGCGAAAGTGACTATAAATTTGTTGCTGATTGCCTGCGGGAAGGGGAACAGACTAAGGAAAGCTCACCAATGTTGATGGTGCGCAAAGACGGAACCTCTATTTCAGTTGCGAATATCGCCACGCCTCTTCGCGACAGCGCCGGCAACGTTATCGGCTGCGTGGTGGTTTTCCGAGACGTTACCAAAGAGCGGGAAATTGACAAAATGAAAACTGAATTTGTTTCGGTGGCCTCTCACCAGTTGCGCACGCCGCTTTCGGCCATCAAATGGTTCCTGGAATTGCTGATCAACGGTGATGTCGGGAAGCTGAGTAAGGAGCAACTGGAGTATTTGGGCGAGGCTTACCGCTCCAACGAGAGAATGATCGCACTGGTCAACGATCTTTTGAACGTTTCCCGGATTGAATCTGGCCGTCTCAAGATTGAGCCTAAGGAAACAGAAATCGCCAAGTTGGCGTCTACTATTGTCAGTGAACTAAATCCGGTAGTCAGTGCCCGCAAACAGGAGATAAAGACATTTATTCCGGATGATTTGCCCAGAATCAAGATCGACCCCAAGTTGATCGGCCAAGTTTTACAGAATTTGCTGTCAAATGCCAGTCGCTACTCTGACCCCGGCAAGCCTATAGAGTTGAGAGTCTCTGTCCAGGGTGAAAATATGGAATTCAAAGTGATTGATCAAGGGTTCGGTATTCCCAGGGTAGAACAAGCCAAAGTCTTCGAGAAATTTTTCCGGGCGGATAACGCGGTCAAGAAAGTGCCGGAAGGAACCGGTTTGGGACTATATGTGGCTAAATCAGTGGTGGAGGCTTCCGGCGGAGAAATTGGTTTTGAATCCAGGGAAGGGGAGGGTACGACTTTCTGGTTCACTATACCCTTGAGTGGTAGTCCCTCTAAATCTGGGGCAAAATCACTCATTTGATGACTTTCCGGAAATGTGGTAAAATTATAGGTGGTTTTTAGGCTTGGTTGAGCAATATATGAGCGAAAATCAACCAAAAGTTTTGATTGTGGAAGATAATCAGGCTGTTTGCGCTATTCTCAAGGAAAAATTGGAAGAGGAGGGAATTTCGGTCGATGTTGCCGTTAACGGCGAAGCCGGACTGAGAAAACTAGGTTTATCTTGGCCTGATCTACTGATTTTGGATATAGTAATGCCTAAATTAGACGGGGCAAAAATGGTTCGGGCAGTCCAGGCCAAAAAAGATATTTCTGATTTTCCGATAATAATCATTACAAATATTACGAAAGCAGAGGCAAAGAGACGTTGCGCTGGCCTGCCGATTGCAGATATTTTCATCAAAGCTTCCAGTTCGCTTGATGCTATCGCCACTCGGGTACAGGAAATACTGAAACAAAAGAAATAATGGCAAATAGTAAGTTTCACATTCTCGTCGCGGAGGACGATCACTTTTTGCGTAAAGTTTATATGACCAAGCTTACGCAAGAAGGTTTTAAGGTAGATGTGGCTGTTGATGGAGAAGAGGCGTTAAAAAAAATGCAGGCTGATCCGCCGGAGCTTATCTTGCTTGATATTGTCATGCCCAAAATGAACGGGTTTGACGTTCTGGAAGAAATGAAGAAGGATCCTAAATTGAATGCCATTCCGGTCATAGTGCTTTCCAATCTCGGTCAGTCCGAAGATATCCAGCGGGCGCGGGAGTTAGGCGCACGTGATTATCTTGTTAAGGCAAATTTTTCTATCAATGAGGTAGTTACAAAAATTAGGAATTTCTTGAGTCAGGCCGCCACTAAGCAAGCCGCCGCCCCGGCAGCCAAGCCGGCGCAGTCCAGAGCGGAAAAAACTGGCAAAATTTACAAGAAAACTCTCACAAAATGCGATCATTGTAATAAAACCATCCCGCAAGGCGCGAAATTCTGCCCCTATTGCGGCGAGGAGTTAGTTGATAAGTCACCAGCTAAAAAGATTAAGGTCAAAAAAGTCTAATGCATATCGAACCAAGCAAACTAAAGACACTCCTGCTGGGGATGAACCTAATCAGCGAGAAGCAATTTGCTGATGTCGAGAAAAAAGCCAAACAAGGGCGGGAGAGTATTGAAAATATTCTGATTTCCCAGAATTATATAAACGAGGACCAGTTAGCTCAGCTGATTGCAGAAAATTTGGCGATTCCTTTCGTGAAGCTGAAAAACCTTAAGATTACTCCGGATACGCTTTCGATTCTGCCGGAAAATATGGCCCGTGAGCGGATGGCGATCGTTTTTGAGAAGGACAAAAACCGGGTCAAGGTGGCGATGAGTGACCCCAAGGATCTGGATACCATCAATTTCATTCGCAAACAGACCGGCCTGGATGTGGAGCCGTATCTGGCAACCGACAGTGAAATTCGTAAGGCCTTGATGTTGTATCGGCGAGGACTCTACAAAGAGTTTTCAAAAATTATCAACGAAAATGTGGCTCAGCTGGCCGGTGAAGAGGGGATGAAAGCGGTGGAAAAAGTCCCGGTTGTCAAAATCCTGGACTCGCTGATTGAATTCGCGGTCGCAGAAGATGCCTCGGATATTCATATTGAGCCGCACGCTGAAGGCGTCATTGTTCGTTTCCGGGTGGACGGGCGTTTGCGCGATGTTATTACACTTCCCAAGATTGCCCACGATCCGCTGATCGCCCGCATCAAATTCCTAACGAATCTTAAGATTGATGAACACCGCAAGGCCCAGGACGGCCGTTTCAAAAAATCGGTGGAAGGACAAAAGATCTCCTTTCGTGTTTCCATAATCCCAACCTACCACGGGGAAAAAGTCGTGATGCGTCTGCTGCCGGAAGAAGCCAAAAAGTTTTCACTTCAAGAGCTTGGGATTACAGGCAAGAATCTGGAAATAGTCAAAAAGACTATGAAGACCCCGACGGGGATGCTGCTGGTCACCGGGCCGACCGGGTCAGGTAAAACGACGACGCTCTATACCATTTTGAACATGCTCAACGACGAGGAGACGAATATCAGCACCATTGAGGATCCGATTGAATATAGTATGGACAGGGTGAATCAGATCCAGGTCAACCCCGGGGTCGGGATATCATTTGCTAACGGTCTGCGTTCAATTCTGCGCCAGGATCCGGATATAATCATGGTTGGTGAGATCCGCGATAGTGAAACAGCAGAGATCGCCACCCATTCCGCTCTGACTGGTCACCTGGTTTTGTCCACGCTGCACACGAATGATGCTGCCGGTACCCTGCCGCGTCTGATTGATATGGGAATTGAGCCGTTTCTGATTGCCTCGACAGTCAATATTGCTATTGGCCAGCGTTTGGTGCGCCGGCTCTGCCCGATGTGTATGGAAAGTTACAATCTGGATACCCCGGCGATATCTTCAATGAAGCGAGAGACTGACATGGAAGCAACTCTGAAAAGATTGCAGGAGCGGGGTGTAATTCGCAAAAAAGATATCAGTTCAATTCGCTTTTACAAAGGTAAAGGTTGTGACCAGTGCGGTGGCACGGGTTTCCGGGGGCGCATCGGTATTTACGAAATTCTCGAGATTACGCCTGATATCAAGGAGCTTATTGCCCAACAGGCTGATGCCGGCAAGATTCGCGACAAAGCCATTGCTGATGGCATGATGACGATGCTTGAAGACGGCATTCAAAAAGCTCTGGAAGGTCAGACAACGATTGATGAAGTCCTGCGAGTTATTAGATAGTACAAAATTATCAGAATCTTGCGTTTTGTCCCGCTCGCCGGCGGGCCCGCGCCTTGACTGAGCCTCGGTGAAGTCTGCGGCGCTGACGTTTTACATTTCACGTTAACATATGCCCGAATTTGAATACGAAATCCTGACCCACGAGGGTGAGGCCAAAAAAGGCAGTATCTTTGCTGCCAATGAACGAACGGCTGTGCAGCAATTACAGTCGCAGGGTTATTATATTTCTAAAATTAATCCCAAAGAAAAGGGTAAGGGCTGGACCAGTTTAGAAATTGGCGGAGTCTCGCTACTAAACAAGACTGTTCTAGTGGAACAGCTGGCTGCCATGCTCAAGGCCGGAATGCCGTTGGTGGAATCGCTCAATATAATTTCCGAACAAACTAAGAGCCAGCAGCTGAAGGAGATCCTGGCGACGGCAGCGCGTGACGTGTCAAACGGTGTTCCGCTGTCCACCACTTTTTCCAAGTATCCGAAAGTTTTTGACAAGGTTTTTGTACAGGTAGTCCGGGCCGGGGAAGTCAGTGGTATTTTGGAGAAAAATCTGCGCTATCTGGCAGCTGAGCTGAGGCGGCAATATGAACTGAACCAGAAAATTCGGGGAGCAATGCTGTATCCAATTGTCATAATTTGTGCCATGATCGGTATCGGTATTGCCCTGATGGTTTTCGTAGTGCCGCGCATCGCTACTGTTCTCGAAGAAAGCGGCGGGGAATTACCGGCAACTACGGTTGCCATGATAAATATCAGTCGCTTCTTGGTTGACTACTGGTGGGCGGTAGTTTTGATCATCGCTGGGATTGTATTCTTCTTCTGGTGGCTATCGAAACAGCCGGGTCCGAAGCGGGCATTCAGCAGTTTTTGGCTCAAAGTTCCGATAGTAAACCGTTATAAACGTAAAGCCGCTTTGGCTGCATTTTCCGGGACACTTTCCAATTTGATCCGCAGTGGTATGCCAATCGTAGAGGCGATTTCTGTAACAGGCGACACAATGAAGGACAAGATTTATGGCGATGCACTAAAGAGAATCGCCGAGAGGGTCAAGCGCGGAGTCGGCTTGGTTGAATCGGTTGAAGAGGAAAAGAATCTCTTTCCGCCGCTGGTGCTGGGAATGCTGCGGGTGGGGGAGCGCACCGGCGAGGTCAGTGTAGTCTTAAATCGTCTGGCCGAGCTTTATGAAAACCAGTTGATGAACGAAATCAGATCACTTATTTCCCTGATCGAACCGATTCTGATGTTAATTGTCGGCATTGCGATTGCTGCGCTGGCGCTTTCAATCATAACTCCAATTTATACGGTTTTGGGAACCGTTCAATAATATGAAACAAAGGGGATTCACCCTCATAGAATTGCTAATAGTGATCGGCGTCATTGCGATTTTGTCAGTGGTGGTTACAGTGAATTACGTAAATTACCGTAAAACATCGCAGCTTGATGTAACAGCCCAGCGGATTGTCTCAACTTTGCGTGACGCCCAAAGTCGTTCGGTAGCAGCCAAGGACGGTTCCAAGTACGGCGTTCATTTTCAGGACAATATCGGAGCCGATGATGAGTACATGCTTTTTCAGGGAGACAGCTATGCCGGGGGAACAGTCCTTGATACTTACACGGTTCCGTCCATTCTTGGGCTAACCACTATTTCTTTTGCCGGGTCAACCGGCACTGAAGTGGTTTTTGACGAGCTGACAGGCAGTACTCCAAATTTTGGCTACGTCACAGTTACTCTGACTAGCCTGGCCCAGGACAAAATTATTGCCGTAAACAGCGAAGGCCAGATTTCTGAGGTCGATACCGCCCCGGTTTTCACCGGTATTCCTGGGAGCTTTCACCTTGACACTCCTGCCAGCGGAACAATTGTCACTAACCTGATCCCGACTTTTACCTGGGATCCGGCGGCTAATACCGACTCTTATACTCTGTGGCACTCAACGGATCCTACTTACGCTACTTATACAGAAATTACCGGTATAACCGCGCACCCGACCACGCCTTCTTATACCCTGGGAGCAGGGGAGGAACTAACTAATAACGCTCGCAATTATTGGAAAGTGAAGGCGATCGGCAGCAATGGCGAGCGCTGGTCGGAAGAAAAGGATTGGTATGTCAATGCCGGCATTAATGACCCGCCGGCGGCTTTTAATTTGGTTTCTCCTGATAACGGCGCCACCGAGACGACAACTTTGTCGCCGACTTTCGACTGGGACGATACCACTGATCCCAATGGTCACCCGCTGACGTATACTTTGGAATACAGTGAAAATAATGCTTTTCCCCCCGGTCAATCCACTTCAATAACCGGTATCAGCATATCCGAGTACACACTGAAGCCCGCGGAGCAATTGCCTAACCACGCCACCGTCTATTGGCGGGTGATTGCGATCGACAGCCTGGGAGCCGAAACAGTAGCAACTGATGCCGGTACCGGAGATCCTTACCGGTCTCTGAATATAGCTGCTAACCAAGCTCCGGGAAGCTTTAGCCTGGTCAACCCGACCGACGGAGCGACGGTTTCCACCGCGACTCCCACGCTGGATTGGGAGGATTCAGTGGATCCTGATACTCCGTATACTGGTGACACCGTGACTTATACCGTTTGGTATTCCACTGACCCGTCATTTGCTCAAAAAACAGAGGTGTCCGGGCTGGCCACGAGCCAGTACACGGTAGCAACAGCCCTTGTCGAAAACGAGGCTTATTACTGGCGAGTGAAGGCCCAGGATAATCACGGAGCCACCACGTGGTCCAATCAACTGGATTGGTCTTTCACTTACACGTCAAGTGGCGGGACTTGCGACTGGCATGTTGACCAATCAGTAGCAGTCTCCGGTGACGGCACCAGCTGGGCGACTGCCTTTAAGACTGTCGGTGAGGCTGTTAGCGCGCTTAGCGGCGGCGACCAAGTTTGTATCGCCAACGGGACTTATAACGAAGAGGTCGATCTTAATTCCGCTCATTCCGGAACGGTGGGTGACCTGACGGAATTTGTGAACAAAACCGGTGACACCAGCGTCATTATCGATGGGTCAACCAATGTCTTCGAGTTGAATAATGCTGATTACATCAGTATCTCCGGTCTGAAACTTACCGGGGCTACCAACGGTTTGCGTATCCGCACTGAGTCTACTAATAATGTTTTCACCGGGTTAGAGTTTTACAATCTTAGCTACGGTATTCGCATTCTAGCTAGTAGTAGTAATGATAACGATTTTTAC